>CAZXYV010000073.1:4923-7872 GCA_964645025.1 uncultured Dehalococcoidaceae bacterium
GGAGGACCGCCCCCTTTTCACCGATGCCGACCTGCGCCAGATGCAGGCAGGCGTGGACGGCATATTGAGTCGACCCCATATCGCCGATTACCTGATTAAAAAGGGAGTTGTCGGTAGCCGGCAGGAGGCTTTCGATAGATACCTGGTCAAGTGCGATGTCCCCAAGTATCCGCTCTCTTTAGAAGAGGCCGCCGCGCTGATAAAGGGCGCCGGCGGCCGGCTGGCGCTGGCCCACCCCAACGACCCGAACGGCACCTCGCTGTTCAGCGTGACGAAAGATTTGGACGAGCAAACGAAGATTATAAAAGAGCAGATGCTGGGCTTAATCGACGGTGTAGAATGCTGGCACTCCCGCAGCGATAAGGCGACCACGAAGCACTATATAGAGTTCTGTAAAAAGCTTAGCCTCCTCATGACCGGCGGGAGCGACTGCCATCAAAAGCCGCTGCTCATGGGCTTGGTGGAGATACCGGACTGGGTGGCCGGGCAGTTTTAAACAAACCCCCTAAATATTCTCCCCCTGGTAAATCCCCTTATAGCCCTCCGTCTCACCCGTTAATTCGAAGAAGACAAGCTGCATGACCCGGGCGTTCCTTTGCAGGCTGAAGCCGCGGGGATTATGGATAATCAATAAAGACTGTGACCTCCCCTCATAGCCGGCGTCCCAGACCGCGGTGCCCACGTTTACCCCGCAGCGCAGCAGGCTGGAGCGGGGCCGGCCCAGCGCCATGATGTTTTTCGGCAGGTGCACGATTTCGTTATAGGTAATCATATAGCTGCCAGGCGCCAGCGCGATGCTTTCCGTGCTATCGAACGCCAGCGGCGCCAGTTCGGAAATAACCCTCTGGCGGTTGGCCATCGCTATTTTCCCCGCCGTTTGCAGCGTCGCCACGTCGCGTAAAGTCAGCTCGAAGCCGTTACCCTGCACCTGCTCATCCAGGTTGATATACCCCTCGATAAGCGGCGGGTTATGTTTTATTAAGCGTCTGATGTCTTTAGCGGCAAGTACGGACATTAAAATCCTCCGCTCCATATTATCAGTTCTCCTACCTTGCCCACAAGAAACTGGTTGCCTGGCGACCTGCCCCTTGACCCCCAGCCACTGCCAAGGGAAGGGGAGAAAAATGGGATGAGGCAGGCTGAATAAAAGGCACCGGTGCATCTTCAACCACGGCAGGCTTGACGCTGCCATGAGTATAGATTTAAGATTATCTTAGACTGCCTTCCCGAAGTGAGAAATAAATGCCTTATCAAACGATTGTTTTTCGTAAAAAGGACCATATCGCCGGTATCACGTTGAACCGCCCGAAGGCCGCTAACGCCGTGGACCAGGCCATGGCGCAGGAGCTTCAAGAGATTTACCAGGAGATTAACCAGGATGATGATATTTATGTGGTGACTTTAACCGGCACCGGCGATGTCTTTTGCGCCGGCGGGGACACGGAAGGGGTCTATCATCCGGCTAACGCCATCGCGGCTATCGATCGGCCGGTTATCGCCGCCATCAACGGTGACGCTCAGGGACCGGGACTGGAAATAGCCCTGGCCGCCGATATCAGGATTGCCTCGAATAAAGCGCGCTTCAGCCTGCCGCAGGTAGCCAGCGGACGCCTGCCCACCGATGGCGGGACGCAGCGGCTGCCCCGCATCACCGGGCGGGGCAAGGCTTTAGAACTCTTAATGACCGCGGACAAGATAAACGCCGCCGAAGCCCTGGAAATAGGCCTGGTGAGTCGGGTGGTGCCGCCGGAAGCGCTGGAGGATGAAGTCGATAAGCTGGCGGAGACCATCGCCGCTAAAGGGCCTATCGCTCTAAGGTATCTCAAGGAGGCCATCAATAAGGGCACGGACATGACGCTGGAGCAGGGGCTGCGCCTGGAGGCCGACCTCTATTTCCTGCTGCATACCACCGCCGACCGCACCGAGGGCATCAGGTCCTATCTGGAAAAAAGAAGCCCGAAATACAGGGGGAAATAAAGCGCCGGAACCTTGAAATAATTCCGTTTCAACCTATGCCCCCGGATATACCAAAGGAGAAGCAGTGGAAATTATCCTAATTGAATTCTTAGCGGGTTTGTTCATCGGGGTAGTTATCGTATTATCGTTGGCCAGAAGAAAATCCATAAGAAATCGCCTGCCTGAAATTTTTGCCGGCTTATCAATATTAATAGCCATCCTGTTAATGTTTCACCAGCAATTAACCAATGGTTTCTGGTTCCGCTGGAAGGATTCCTGGCACCATGAGTCGGTTGAGGCATGTTTCGTAGCGTTGGCGATAGGCTTATTACTGGGTAAATTCCTGGCTAGGCGTTGACTGTCTTCGACAGGAACGATGATGGCTAACTTTGAAGTTATTATCTACGAAAAAGAGGCAGGCATAGCCTATATTACTTTAAACCGTCCCCAGGCCCTGAACGCTTACAATATCAGGATGCGGGATGAGCTTTACGAGGTGCTGGGCGCGATTAAAGATGACCCCGAGATACTCGTCGTTATCCTGAAAGGGGCGGGAGAGAAAGCCTTCTGCGCCGGCGCCGACCTCACCGAGTTTCTGACCGCCCCTTCCCCGGTCATCGCCCGCCAGGCGCGCTTCGAGAGGGATGTCTGGGGGCTTTTCCTGAGCATCGCCAAGCCGTTCATCGCCGCCATGCACGGCTACGTGCTCGGCTCGGGACTGGAGATGGCCCTCTGCTGCGATATCCGGCTGGCTTCCGAAGACGCGCGGTTCGGCCTGCCGGAGCCGGGGCTGGGCCTTATCCCGGCGGCGGGCGGCAGCCAGACCCTGCCCAGGGTAATCGGTAGAGCGGCGGCGCTGGAGATGCTCCTGAGCGGCCGGTGGCTCACCGCCGAGGAAGCCCGCCGCCTGAAGCTGGTCAACCGCGTTGTCGCCCGCGCCGAACTATATCCCGAAGCGGAAAAACTAGCGCAGAAAATAAAATCACATTCCCC
>CAZXYV010000074.1:0-7861 GCA_964645025.1 uncultured Dehalococcoidaceae bacterium
TGACCTCGCCAAACCTTCCAACCCTCAAGTGTCCAGTCTCAGGGGTTCACTCCACTTTATACCTGTGGAGAACAACTGGGATTATTCCAGTGCCGGAAAACAAGTCCAAGGCGGATTGGATGGGCTGTGCGTCGCATATATTCTCTACGCTTTGAACTAAGCCCGGGGCAGGGCCTACAAGATGTCGTCCCCTGACTAGCACATATTTCATATCATACTTCTTTAAAACTTCGAGAACAGGGGAGCCGTCCTTAATAATACTCTGGTATGCTTTATCTAAGGGTATGAGGCTTTCAAGGACATCCTCGTAATCTTCGGAAGGAACGATCTCAACAATGACCTTTAATAGAGTGTCTTTAGTCTGGTAAAGAGAAGCGATGTGATTGAGAACAGATTCAACTCTTTCTTTGTAGAAACCTTTATAGCCGCCGGGTTCACCACTGACAGAAATTGGGTATGAGGTGTAGACTTTGAAAGCATAGGTAATAGTCTTAAGCCCAGTTCTCCAATCTTGTCCATTCTGTTCCTTAAGCTCGACTTTATAATCTCTTTTATTAGGGTCGAGTAGGATCTCTTTTAATAGTGAATTGCACGCATTTGTTAGAATGTTCTGAAGGTTTCGGGATTCAAGCCCTTTTTGAAAGGGCTTGAATTTATTCCAATTAAGTCTTACCATCACAATCTGTTCATTGATTATCTTCTTTAACTGGGATGCCGAATATCTGTGAAAAACCCAAGCACCAATCACGTATGATAAAGCAGCTAGAAGATACCCCAAGGATGAAGACCTTCGTGCAAATATGAAATAAATATCGATTAGGCCGAAGACGGCTAATAATTGAGATATTTGGACGAGTAAGTAATAGAAAGAAGTGAAGTAATGTACTCTTTCAACAAAAGACGGGCCCACTCTTGACTCAAGAAAATATTTATATTCAGCATCGTAATCGCCAGTCGATATAGGTTTTGTGCTACCAAGTGCGATTTTAACCTCATGGTCAAGCCTGCCAATTTCACTGTGGAAAGCTTCGCTCCACAGCAATATGCGAGTCCAAGGCCTCTTTTTGACTTTATTAATACTAGTCTGAAGAATATATGTTTAAACCAATGAAAAAGGCTATTATGAATAAATAAGTGAAAGGAAGCTCGTAGCCTTTGTGAGCCAATAAATCGGGAAATTCTAATCTAATGAAGGTTACGCCTAATAATCCAGGAACAAATATACGAAAGAGTTCCCTAAAACCTATGGTAAATGTAGAGCTAAATTTTTCCATGGTCAATATTAATTTTTCGGTTTATCTGGTTGAGGTCGAAGGGGATGTATTCATACGAGTGCTTAGCCTTGGCAAATTATAGCATGTATTATTATATAAACAAAGGGAAGGGATTAGTTGAATTGATTATGCGACTTGATGACGACATAATATGACCGTAAAAGAGGCATGCGGCCTCCGCCAAACTTTTCAGCTACATGGGGTTTAGGTGGTCAAACTCTCAAATCAATCATTACCTCAGTTGTAGGACTTGCTATTAACATCGCCGAAAGGATTAGGGCTTCCTGCACAATTACTCATTAAGTTGGCTTCGAAGAAGTAAGAAAGTATAGAAATTGGCTAGTCTGGTTGAGGGGGAGAGGTCATGGCTTTCTTCAGAAACCTGTGCTATTTATCCGGAGCAACCATATTCCAGGCGCAATTAGCTATCGGGGAGAAGCCCTTCTGCTGTGCAATAATGTCCAGGTGCACCATGCCGATGGCAGCTACGTCAGAGGTCACTATGGCTTGTTTTTTGAGGTCAATACCAACGATGTACCGATGACAATCGGGACATAGCTCCACCCATTCGTGCTCAGAGCCAACGACAGAGGTAAACTCCTTGCTCTCGTTTCTTTCTCCGCAATAAGGACAGGTCATCCTGTCAAATCTCCAATCGTACCCACAAAGAGAACATCTTAACCATCTCTGACCCTCGTCGCCCCGGAGAAAGCTAAGTTCCGGGAAAGCTCCGCAGATAGGGCAGTAACCCTGATGCCAGGGCAGGTTTTTGATAAGGGGCCGCAGGCCTTCCGTCTTTTTTTCAACAAAGGGTTTCAGCATTTGGCCGAGGATGAATTTAAGCACGGTAGGTTGGAAGCCAAGGTAAGAAGCAGTTTTGATAATATCCTCTTCCCTGCCCTCCACCAGGGCACCCGTACAGGACTCCAGGCCTACGTCACCTTTCTCAAGAGCATCCCTCAGTTGCAGCACGGCTGCCGTGATGCTGGGGAAGGCTACTACCAGAGGCAGCATCGTGAATTTAACGGTCTCTCCCCAAGGGTCCATAAGAGAAGCAATCGTTTCTTCCGTCAACCAAGGCTGTCCTTTGGAAAACAGCTCTCGCTCCGGCGGGGTGACATGGATATCCGGGTGCTCAGAGATCCTTGCCTTGAGAACGGCTCTATTGATGATGACTACTTTAAAGGCATCCGCCACAGGTTTCAGAAAGGGCGTTTCCTGTTCGATACTCGCGAATGCATTCTCCAGTCTGTTGATTTCGTTGGATAGAACCTCACTCATTAAAGTGCACCTCTAAAAACCTCCACAAGGCTGCCCCTCTACTATGAGTGGGGCAGTGCAATGAAGGACTTATCGATTTTTGATATCCCTAGATTTTTCTCACGTTGACCATGAAAGCCTTGTACTCGGGTGTCATCGCGTTCCCGTCGCCAACGTTAGGAGTAAGCAAGTTGATGCTGTCTCCGCAGCCCTTGGGGAAGAGCCAGCCGTAGTTAAAGGTTGCTCCTACCAGGTGGACTTGCTTGCCCCCGCAGGTTAAGGGTTTGAACCTTTTAGTAACCATAGCCACAACTTCGACGGAGCCGCGGATGGATTCTACGATTACCCTCTCGCCGTTCCTGATGCCTTTTTCCCCCGCTAGTTCCTCACTCATCTCGACATAGGCCTCGGGCATCATCTCCGTGAGATGAGATTGCCACCTCGTCAGAGCGCCGCTGCACCAGTGCTCGGCACAACTGTAGGTGGTCATGACGATGGGATAGGATGGAGAGGCGTTGGCGTATTTGTCCATCTCGCCGGAGAATATCTTGATGATAGGGCTGTTGTGCTGCGCGGACATGAGGTTCTGGGCAAACGGGCCTTCCAGGGGCTCGTAGTGCTCGGGGAAAGGCCCGTCTCCCAGTCCGGGCCCGAACAGGGAGGACACGCCATCGGCCTTCATGATGAAAGGCAGCTTGCCGTCGGGCTGGTTCATGGGAGCGCCGCCGCCATCGATGATATCACCGACCCAGGCGCCATTCTCCCATTTGACCAGGGGCTTGGCCGGGTTCCAGGGGTTGCCGTCGGGATCGCACGAGGCCCGGTTGTAGATAATCCGTCTGTTCACCGGCCAGGAAAACGACCAGTTCGGGTACAGGCCGAGCCCGGTGGGGTCTTCTTTGCCCCTTCTGGCCATGTTGTTGGTTCCATCCTTGGTAAAGGCTCCGCAAAATACCCACATCCCGCACGATGTCGAACCGTCGGTTTGCAAGTTGGGGAAGCCTGGTACCAACTCACCCTTCTTATACGTCGCCGTGCCGATGGTCTTATCTTCAAGGAAATAACCGTTGATGGCTTTAGCTGTTTTAAGAGAGTCGAACTTTCCGTTCGCATCAACGTAGTCCCATTGCATATTCAGTATCGGTTCCGGGAAAGCCCCGCCGTCTTTCCGGTACATTTCCTTGAGCCTGGCCAAAATCCGGTAGAAGATGTCACCGTCGGAGATAGCATCACCGGGAGGATTGGCTGCCTTGTAGCGCCACTGTATCCAGCGGCCGCTGTTGCTCTGGCTCCCTGTTTTCTCCACCGATGCCGCCGCCGGTAGCAGGAAGACTTCCGTCTTGATTTTACTCGGGTCCATGCCCGGACCCTTCCAGAACGAGGCCGTCTCGTTATCAAAGATATTGATATGCATCAGCCAATCGAGGTTCTTCATCGCCTGGCGGAGCTTGTTGACGTTGGGCATGCTCACGGCGGGGTCGGTGCCGAAGGAAATGAAGCCTTTTACTTTTCCGTTGTACATATTGTCAATCATGTTCAGAGAAGAAGCGTTCTGGGTGTCATCAACCTTGGGCACCCACGAGTAGCCGAAGTCGTTGGCTGCCGTCGCGTTGGAACCGAACCAGAGCTTGAGGAGGCTCGTAATATATTTAGGGTAGTTCTGCCACCAGTTGACCGACTTGGCGACCTTGGTAGTGGGGGTGTTGGCCGTAAGATACTCGGCCAGCGTCGTCTGCGAGGTCTTGGGGGCCGCCAGATACCCCGGCAAATAGTGATACAGGAGCGCAAAGTCGGTGGAGCCCTGTACGTTGGGTTCCCCTCTCAAAGCATTGACGCCGCCGCCACAGATACCGATGTTGCCCAGCAGGAGCTGGACAATACATAACGCCCTGATGTTCTGCACCGCCACCGTGTGCTGGGTTTGCCCGAGGGCGTACATAACCGTTCCGGCCCTGTCCCTGACGCCGGTAGACGCATAGGTCTCATATACTTTTAACAAGTCCTCTTTCGGCGTTCCGGTAATCGAAGATACTTTCTCTAGGTCGTAGCGGGAGTAGTGTTTCTTCAGGAGTTGGAAGACGCACTGCGAGTCCTGTAACGTGAAGTCTTGCTGCGGCGTGCCGTCGGCGTTCTTCTTGAAAGCCCAGGTAGCCTTGTCGTACTTCCTGCCGGCGGCGTCATAGCCTGAAAAAAGGCCGTTATTGAAACTGAACTCATCCACGACAAGGTAAGATGCGTTGGTATAATTCACAACATAGTCTTTGAAATACTTATTGTTCTCGATGATGTATTTAATCATCCCACCGAGGAAGGCAATATCGGTCCCCGGCCGCAGCCGGGCATAGATATCCGCCCTGGATGATGTCCTGGTGAACCTGGGGTCAACATGGATGATAGTGGCGCCATGCTCCTTGGCCTTCATTATCCACTTGAAAGATATGGGGTGATGCTCAGCGGCATTGCTTCCCTGGATCAGAATTACATCGCTGTGCTGAAGGTCAATCCAGTGATTGGTCATTGCGCCACGCCCGAACGACTCTGACAGAGCCGGTACAGTCGGGCCGTGTCAAACCCGGGCTTGATGGTCGATATATACCATGCCCAGCGCCCTGGCCATGGAGGACGCCATGAAACACTCTTCATTATTGATGTTGGAGCTCCCGTGGAGGGAGATGGTCTCAACACGGTTCACCGTCTTTCCCTGGCTGTTGGTGGTGATAAAGTCGGCGTCCCGCGCCGCCTTGATTTTCTCGGCTATTTTGTTTATCGTCCAGTCCCAGTCTTTCTTCTCCCATTTATCGCTGTAAGGGGCACGATACAGCACATCAGTGAGGCGATATTTATTGGCTGCCGTTGTCTGCATGAGGTTGGCTCCCTTGGCGCAGAGCGTCCCTTCGCTGATGGGATGGTCAGGGTCTCCCTCGATGTTGATGATTTTTCCATTAGCATCGGTGCTGCAAATCAGACCGCACCCGACGGAGCAATAGCAGCAGACGGACGTTGTTTGAGTCGTGTTACGGAGTTTAAAGTCTTTCATTAGATCATTTACTTGAGCCCTTACAGGTTTGAGGTTGATCCCGAGGGATGATAGCGCCATGCCTCCGACCAAGACCCCGGACCCCTGTAAAAATTGACGACGTGTTACCTGCATCCATTCCTCCTTATCTGCTCAATATTATTTTAATCCGTTATATATGAAAACACATAACGCTGTCCGATTGTATCATTACAAACAAACACATGTCAAGGGGAATAAATATTGTGAAGGATAAAAGGAGCCACTGGCTGGTCCTTAAGAAAGACTCGGCTGGTTCTGGCTAAGAACTTACCGTGATTCTAAGAGATGAACGTGGTTGTGCCTGTCTGTGATGTATCGTAGCCGTCCACCTTATTAACGATTCTCTTGAAATCGTCACTGTTGATGATATTCAGCAAGGGAGCTAGTAGTTGATTTCTGTAGGTTTGCCCCGGGATAGCCAGGTCATAGCATTCTCGAAAGAGAGGAAGGAAGTCAAGACCAAAACTGCGTGCCGCAGCTTCTATCCCAAGACCTGTATCGGCCTTACCCTGGGCAATCGCAAGGCCGACGGCAAGGTGAGTATTCGCTTCAACATCGTACCCTTTTATTTCATGCGTAGCGATTCCCAGGCGTTTAAGTTGCATATCTAGCAGAACCCTGGTGCCAGAGCCTTTCTGACGATTAATAAACACAACGTCCGGCTTTCGTAGGTTAGCCAGGCCCGTTATTTGCCTGGGATTCCCGGCAGCAAACATCAGTCCCTGAACACGATAAACCAGGTTGACCACCACAATTTCGCGCCCTGGTAAAATCCGCTTTATAAAAGGCAGATTATATTCACCCGTCGCTTCGTCCAGCAGGTGAGTGCCGGCCATGTCAGCCCTATCTTCCTCAAGAGCTATTAGCCCTCCCACACTACCTACGTCGGTTAGTTCTACTTGCGTATCTTTTACACGCTGTCTGAAGATGGCTACCAGCATGTTCAGAGCAATATCATGGCTACCCACGATGCGGATTGTCTTAACGGTTTGTTCTATAGAAGGTGTAATGCCCGGCAAATTTGCTGAAACTCGTCTCTGTTCACGCCACCGCTCAAGGCATATGTAGAATGCCGCTTCCAGTTCATCAGAACTATATCCTTGACTCAACATTTTAATAATATCGTCGTTGATATTATCGTAAAGATGTTTTTGTCGGATTTCCTTCATCGCCGGGGTATCCATCCCGGATGTAACGATCGTGCCACCACCGCGTTTCGACACTACTACCTGTTTTCTCTCCAGCTCCAAGTAAGCTTTAGCCACTGTATTTGGGCTAATTTCAAGCAGAGAGCCCAGATGCCGGACTGATGGTAAATGCTCTCCTGCTTTTATCTGTTCCGTGGCGATAAGCTGTTGAAGTTGCTCGGCTATTTGCTGATAGATTGGTTTCGACGAGCGGGAATCTATCCGTATTTTCTCAACAATGTTACTCATTTCACAGGAAAGTATAACAAATCTCGCAGGTTAAAGTAAGTCCAGAACTTTCAAATACAAGGTGTCACTTTAAAGTAGATTGTTGGGTCACGATTGCTTGAAACGTCACCTCAAGTCACAAAAGAGGCAATTGTTGGGTAACAACGGCTTGCTTTGTTCAATGATAACAATAATCAAATCGTCAGGCTGAAAGCTAGCTTAAAAGTTCTTTGTTCTGTCCACTTAGCTCCACCCTTGGCCGCTCCTTGCCACCGTCCTTCACCTTGACCTTACGGTAACCGTAAGGCGGCCGGCTGTGCAGGTAGAAGCCGCGTGAAGCGCTCTCCCGCAAGCCCCTGACTATCTCCTCTCCCAGGTTAGCGGAATAAAACTCATCCAGACTCTCAATCATGGCTTCCAGTAGCCGCCCGGTAGGAGTATCCTCAAAAAGCTCGGTGATGGCGATGACCTGTATGCCGCTCTTCCGCAACATGGTCTTATAAACTATGGAGTCTTCCCGGCTGCGGGCAAAGCGGGAATATTTCCATATTAAAACAGCGTCAAAGGGCCTCGGCGAATGCCGGGCCATGGATACCATCTCTCTAAAGGCAGGACGGTCTGCCGTGCGGCCGCTCTCCGCCTCATCGACAAACTCCCGTACTACAGAATAGCCGTTTCTGGCGGCATATTCCCTTAAATTCTTTAGCTGTGACGATATGGAAAGGTCGACATCCTGCTTGTCAGATGATACCCTGCCGTATAAGACTGCTTTCATGTTAACCTCCTTATCCATAATCAGTGATGATTACATCCCCAGGCGCTGGCAGACACGGCATTGGCCGGGGATGTAGCCG
>CAZXYV010000075.1:0-7829 GCA_964645025.1 uncultured Dehalococcoidaceae bacterium
AGCAACTTACCATAAACTTAAAAACGAATACCCGGAAAATGAAGCTAACTTACCATAAATCGAAAAACGAATACCTCAAGCTATTTACTCGTAAAAAATAATAATAAAATTTTAAAAAACGAATAACAAATAGCTCGAGCCCCCGGTTTTCTTTTTACTTACTTTTCCGGAACTTGCGGTAAATTTCCACCAGCGCAATGTTTATGATAAGCGATAGTACCACCGGTATCGCCACCACCCACCAGTGCTCGTCGATATTTATGCCCAGGCGCGCGCACACCCCGAGGACGATAAACGTAATGATAATCCCCAGCGAAACGCAACCCCCCGCCAGAAAGATGTATTCCCTCACCATCATAGGTGATGATAATTATAGGCCATGAGATGGAGCAGCACAAATCTACTTTGCAATGGCGAGCCCTTCGCCTGCGCTCAGGGCTTCGGCTCAGAATGACATGTTGGGGACTAAAGGGAGATAAAGGGGATGGGCCATCCCAGGAGATAGTTATAGCCCAACCTCAGGTGAAAGAGACTCCATCCTTTAATCAAAGCAGGATATGACGGGTGGCCTTACTCCAGTTGAGTCCAGCCTTTGTTTTCTTTCCCGATGTTAAGCACCCCGTAAAGTACAGCTATACCGATGACACCGCTAACGGCGGAAAAGGGGTTCACGCCTATAGCAATATTAGCTATTATCGCCACGATGGCAGATACGCAGAACCCATAGAATCCCCATTTTTTCCACATAAAGAGAACGATGGCGCAAACAACATTAAATAACCCGAGAATTACATATACCGGGATTGCCCAACCGGGGACTTTTTCAACTACGCTCATTAGGCCCGCGTTAAGGATTGTTACTAAGATATTGGCGATAATTATAATAATCAACCACGTAGTAAGGCAGCCGTGCCTTTTCTTGGTTTTTCCCGGTGCCGGGGTTGCCGGGGTGGGGGTTCCTGTGGCGGGGGTTCCCGTTGCAGGTTGTTGCATGATACTCCTCTCTTTCCTAATTATGTTAGGTAAATAATGGCGCTTCCGTCATAATTGTTAGAATGATAAATCAACCCCTCGCCAGTTGTCAAACTGCTCGCTAGGGTGCCGTCTCTCTCTCGTAAGGGGAGTGTGGGGGGCACGGGGGGATTATGAAAGCGGATTGCCGCGTAACGCGCGGCTAATCGCCATGATAGAAGGCTGGAGAAAAAGGGGTGTAGTTACCGTGACGCTTCTAGAACGTAATCGGTACGCGTACCTCTACGGGTAATCTGCTGTCACTATGGTGGGTTAGCGGCAGGGTGCCTCGCATCTCTATTTCACCGTACTCGCAGACCGGACAGAAAAATATATCGGACCTCAAAGATTTCGCCTTCATCTGGATGGTGATCATACAGCTGGGACATTTAACGCTCACGTATCTATTCTTCATCGTCTCAAATCCTCTCATCATAAATTTTCACCGGAAGAAGTTGGATAGAACTATGTTCTATTAAAATGACTATGACTATTAATTTAGCACGACTTAAGCCTGAAAGGACTGCCTCAAAGGTCATGCTGCTGATGGTACTTTCGTCGTGGTAGATAGCAGATAAACGCGTGCTCCCCTCTTAGATACCTTAAAAAAGGCGCTTTTAAACCTGATTCCCTTCCTCGCCTTGACTTTTAACCACCATGTATGATAATAATAATAATAAATATTGTGATTGCGAAAGGGGTGCTCCAATTGTTTCCTGCCGCCAGATGGAAAGCCTATTTAAATAAACTGCAAAACAGCGAAAGAGATAACGGTATGGAAGACGCTGACGATGACCCTAACAAAGTCATCTATCATATCTACCATTCCCAGAAAATCTGGTTTACCCGCGATGAGGATAACGGACACCAAAAAGCCGCCGAGGAACATTTAAAACGGAGTAATGCCTTACTGGACGAATGCACCACCATGGTCGATGACCTGGAAGAAACGCTCGCCAATACCCCCAAGCCCAGCACGGTCCTCGACTGGAGCCGGCTCTGGTAATATCACTTTGAGCTAAAGTCCGGCGGTATCAGCGAAAACATCACCGCGTCATAAGTTTTATCATGCACCAGTATTCTATTCCTTGAAATTCCCTCGCGTTTGGCCCCCGCCTTTTCCGCCACCCGCTGGCTGCGGATATTATCGGTAGCCACCACAATCTCGATGCGTTTAAGCCCCAGCTCTTTTAAGCCCCACCCGGCCAGGAGCCGGGCTGCGGCCGACGCCGCACCGTGCCCCGTACGGCTCGTCCTTATCCAGTAGCCCAGGTTGGCTAAAAGGTTGTTATAGTCGATGCGGTTGATGCCGCAGCCGCCCAGGTACGAGCCGTCGTTAGCGCCGAAGATAGCGAACTCATAAGCGGTACCTTTTTTCCACTCTCCCGGCCTTTGCTTAATCCAGGCGCGGCTTTCTTTAGCGGAATAGTCTTGATGGGCGAACGGCAGCCACGGCGAAAGCTCTGCCAGGGACTCACGGATAGCCTGATACGTTTCATCGGCATCGCTCGGGCGGTAAGGCCGCAGTGAAACAATACCATCGGTCAGCGAAAAACCTCTCTTAATTGTCTCGTACATAATAAATATATGATACGTAGGAGGAATGCTCATGTCAACTGTTTTTCGCTTTACCCGTGGCCTTGAATTGCACCTGATTTCGTGATAAAGTTGATACGGTGCAAAACCTGAATTTCAAAGCTGGAAACAGGAGGTAGCTATCCTTTTGCGAGGATAGCTTTTTTATGCCTATGGCCGATAAAATTAAGCTGACGATTGACGGGAAAGAAATCGAAGTCGAAAAAGGCGCTACAGTGCTCCAGGCAGCGCAGCAGGCCGGCGTCTATATCCCCACCCTGTGCTACCACCCGGATTTACAGCCCTACGGCGGTTGTCGCCTGTGCATCGTCGAGATTGAAAACATGCGCGGCCTGCCTACCTCCTGCACGACGCCGGCTACCACCGGGATGGTTGTGAAAACGAACACGGAGCAACTTCAGAACCTGAGACTCTCGTTTTTACAGCTTATCCTGACCGAGCACCCCAACGCCTGCCTCACCTGCGAGCGCCGCGAGCGCTGTAAGCCGAATGATATCTGCCTGCGCCATGTGGCGGTTAATGAGCGCTGCGTTAGCTGCCCAGCCAACGGGCATTGTGAACTGCAAAACCTGGTGGACTACATCGGCATCAGGGATATCTCCATGCCTTATAATTATAAAAAGCTGCCTGTGGACTTTAACCGGGAGCCTCTCATCCGGCGCGACTATAATCTGTGTATCCTTTGCGGGCGCTGTGTGCAGATGTGCGCCGATGTCCGGGGCATCGGGGCGATCAGCTTCGCCAAACGAGGCTTTAACACCGTCGTCAGTACCGCCTTCGACCAGCCATTGCAGGATTCGAACTGCCGCTTCTGCGGCGCCTGCGTCGAGGTATGCCCGGTGGGTGCTCTGGTGGATACTGAGGCTGCCTACCATCCCGACCGCGACTGGGAAGAGGTGGCCGTCCCCTGTAAACACGCCTGTCCGGCGGGCATCAACATCCCGCTCTATGTCTACCTGGCCGGCGAAGGCAAGTTCCAGGAAGCGCTGGCTATCGTCAGGGAGAAGGTGCCTTTCCCCGGCGTGCTGGGGCGCGTCTGCATTCACCCCTGTGAAGAAGCCTGCCGCCGCGGTGTCATGAACGAACCTATCTCTATCAAATTTCTCAAGCGCTTCGTGGCCGACCGCGATGTTGGCTTCTGGAAACACTATGCCCGTAAATCGCCGCCGACTGGCAAGAAAGTGGCCATCGTCGGCTCAGGACCGGCGGGACTGACCGCTGGCTACTACCTGGCCAAAGCGGGCCATACCGTGACCGTCTTCGAGCAGTTTTCTAAGGCCGGTGGCATGATGCGTGTCGGCATTCCGGACTACCGTCTCCCGCCGGAAGTGCTCGACCGCGAAATCGAGGAAATCAAGAGCGCGGGAGTCGAGATAAAGCTAAATAGCAAGATTGAGTCTGTCGATAGTCTCTTCGAGCAGGGTTGCGATGCTGTTTTCCTGGCCCCGGGGGCGCACCTCGGCACCGGCCTGGGCGTGGAAGGCGATAAAAATCCCGGCGTCTATGACGGCGCCTCATTTTTAAGAGACGCCAACCTCGGCGTTAAAGTGAATATCGGGCAGAGAGTTGCGGTCATCGGCGGCGGCAATGTGGCCATCGATGGCGCCCGTGTCGCCCTGCGCCTCGGCGCTAAGGACGTGCGTATCCTTTACCGCCGCACCCGGGCGGAGATGCCCGCCAGCCCCGAAGAGGTGGAGGCGGCCCTGGAGGAGGGGATAAAAATCGATTTCCTCACCGGGCATGTCAAAGTGAGCCGGAAGGACGGCCACCTGGTCTTGACCTGTAACCGCATGGAGCTCGGCGAGCCGGACGCCAGCGGGCGGCGGCGGCCGGTGCCGGTCAGAGGCAGCGAGTACGATACTGAATATGACGTCATCATCGGCGCTATCGGCCAGGCCCCGGACATTCCGGCCGGGTTCAAGGTCAAGACCGGCCGGGGCAATACTATCCAGGCCGATTCCAGGACGCTTTCTACCAGCCGCAAGGGTGTCTGGGCGGGCGGCGATGCGGTCACGGGGCCGGATTCTGTCATCAGGGCGATTGCCGCCGGCAGGATAGCGGCCGGTAATATCGATAAGTTTCTCGGCGGCAGCGGCAATATCGAAGAAGAGCTGACCCGCGAAAGAAAAATCGGCCTGTGTGCCGGGCTAACCCCGGGCGATTTTGCCCCGCAAAAACGTGTCAGGATGCCGTGCCTGCCTCCGGAAAAGGTCAAAGATAACTTTACCGAGGTTGAGCTCGGCCTTTATAACGATGAGGCTATCGCCGAGGGCAAACGCTGCTTCCAGTGCGGTGTCCGGAACCAGATAACGCCGCCGCCTTGCCCGCCGGACGTACATAAAAAGAGGGCCTGGGAGCTGGAAAATCTCAAGCCCGCTACTTAACCGTTTTTTGTTAATAGAGTAATGGCTATAAATTGTCATTGCGAGGAGCGAAGTGACGAAGCAATCCCTTGGTAACAATCCAGCAAGAAGACGAATAAAACAAAAGACATAGAAGGCGATGATGGGGATTGCTTCGCCTGCGGCTCGCAATGATAAATCGTTATTTTATCGATTTAATTTAACTTTATCCACTAATTATTACCTATCATGCTTTAGAATGTTATCTGAACCGGAAAACTGGTATGACGAATAGCTCCACTGGCGATACGAATAAGAATATCGTTCTCATCATATCCACGGTCTCCGCGTTCGTGGTGCCGTTTCTGGTGTCTTCCATCACGGTTGCTCTGCCGAAAATGGCCTTAGAGCTCCATATGGAGGCGGTGGTTATGACCTGGGTAAACACCATATATTTCCTGGCGATTGCCATGATACAGGTGCCGATGGGCCGGCTCGCGGATATTTACGGCCGTAAGAAACTCTACCTGCTGGGACTGGTAGTATCTATCCTGGCTTCCATCGTAGGGGCATTTGCGAACTCAACCGCGATGTTGATTATCAGCCGGGCTTTTCAAGGTATCGGCGCCGGCATGACTTTCAACACTATCATCGCTATCCTGACCTCGGTGTATCCCCCCGACGAGAGGGGCAAGGCACTTGGCATCAGTATGGCCGGGACGTATGCCGGGCTCATCTTCGGCCCGCTTGTCGGCGGCTTCCTGACCGAGCGGTTCGGCTGGCAGAGCATATTTATCTTAAGCGCGTGTTTCGGCCTATTACTGGTATTGCTCGTTTTTCTCTCTTTGAAAGGGGAGTGGCGTGAAGCCAGGGGTGAAAAGTTTGACCTCATAGGCTCTATAACCTACAGCGTTTCCATTGCCCTGTTTATGTACGGGTTCTCGGTACTCCCCACCGACGATGCCATCGTTATCCACGTGGCGGGCAGAATAATAGATATACCCGGTTTTGCCATATTGGTGGTGGGAGTCTTAGGATTACTCTTCTTCGTACGCTGGGAATCGAGGATGGCGAGTCCGGTATTGGATTTCCGTCTTTTTAAAAATAATCGGGTTTTTCTTTTCTCCAACGTGGCGACTTTGATTAACTACCTGGCTACTTTCGCCGTGACCTTTCTCTTGAGCCTTTATCTCCAGTATATCAAAGGATTTTCGCCCCAGATAGCCGGCCTTATCCTGATTGCCTCTTCAATCCCCATGACCATTTTTACACCGCTCGCCGGACGGCTTTCGGATCGAATAGAGCCGAGGCTGGTGGCGGCCGTGGGCATGGCCATTAATTGCCTGGCTTTGGTGCTGCTGATTTTCTTAAATAATGATACGTCTTTCTGGTATGTCATTCTTATCCTGGTCCTGTACGGTATGGGTATCGGCTTCTTTTCTTCGCCCAATACCAACGCGATTATGGGGTCGGTGGAGAAGAAAGTGCTCGGCGTGGCTTCCGGCACCATCGGGACGATGCGCACCGGCGGGATGATGCTGAGCATGGGCATTATGATGATACTGTTCGCGATATATATCGGCCAGGCGGAAATCACGGCTGCTTATTACCCGCAGTTCCTGACAAGCGTCAGGGTAGGTTTCATCGTTTTTACCGCGCTCGGCATCTGCGGCATGCTGGCACAGCTGGCCGGCCGGCAGAAAGCCTGATTTTATTCTTCGCTCCCCGTCGCTCTGCCGTAGCTGGTACCGTTCCCGCCGGTGAAAAAGAAAACGGGGCTGTCTATCTTTTTGAAAATCAGCGGACAGTGCGATACGTTCCTGGGCGCGAATATCAGGCAGCTTTTGGTGAGAATATACTGCTCATCTCCCAGCCAGAACTCGATTTCTGCCCCCAGCTCCTTCGGGTTCTCCCTCCGGCTCCCCATGAAGCCCAGTATCTCGTCGAAATCGTGGGAATGGGCTATCTCAGAGGATACGCCCTCGGTCCCCTTCTTATCCCAGAGCCAGACGCAGTCGAAGTAGAAAGCCCCTTTAGCGATGGAGTCGTTCAACGACAGCATATGGGTGGCCACGAGGTAGTTCCCGGCCTTCCGCTGCTCCTCCCGTCTCTTTAAAAATCCGGCGGGCGGCGTCCTGGCCAGGTCTTCCGTGATGATATATTTAGCATACTTGAGTTCCGGCATTTTCATCTCTCCTGTTAGTTAAATTTGGCTGGATACGTGATTATAGTCGCAATCAATCACGGCGGTCAACCATACAGCCGGGATATAAAAAGTATATTGTTTAAACGCCTGCTTTACTACCGCGCTACGGCCTCGTGGCGTCCGTAAGTGCGCAAGCTTTTGGATATTTCGGCTGATATCGTAATTGCCTTGCGCAACCAGTATCTAGAATTGTTATTCAATGCAAAATTGCGTATAATAACAGGAGTAATATATTCAATCGTAGTCCGGGAGGTGAGCTATGCTGGACGAACTCGCTCAGAAAATAGTCGGAGAACTGCAGGAAGATGCCCGCCAGAGTTTCCGGGAAATCGGCCGGAAGTTGAAAGTATCAGAGGGCACGGTGCGCAACCGGGTCAGGTCGCTGGTGACGAGCCAGACGCTTAAAATCAGCGCTCTGCCCAATCCCGGTAAGCTGGGCTTGAACTTCATATGCATCGTGTGCATTGAGGTCAAGGTCGGTTCCGCCGAAAGCGTGGAGCAGCGGTTGATTAAAAGCCCCAACGTTTACTATTTATGCGGCTGTACCGGTAATTATGATATTATCGGGATATTCCTGTTTCACACGCCGGCGGAATTTGATGAGTTCGTGAAAAACGTCATCGCCAAAATACCGGAAATTTCCCGGACGAGCACCTTTGTCGTCATGCACGTTT
>CAZXYV010000076.1:0-7807 GCA_964645025.1 uncultured Dehalococcoidaceae bacterium
TAGGTATCGTTAAAGGCCACGGCTTCATCGCAGAAACGCTCTCCCCGGCGGTTGACCCAGAGGTAGGGCTGATGGCCGGCGCATTCCAGGTGCCCCATCATGCGGACGCCGGGTCCGATGGGGCCTATCCTGAAAAACTGCAGGACGCCCATGCCTTCCTCGGCGGCGCCCGCTTCCCAGGCCATGCGGATGCCATCACCGGTCTTATCGTAATTGCGGATGGGAATCAGATTCACGCCGAGGTCCAACCCGCAATAGCGTTTTATCCATTCCTGGTTATTACCGTAACCGCCGCTGGCGATGATGACAGTCTTCGCACTCACCGGCTCCTGCTGGCCGTCTCTGGCTGCTATTACACCTGAAATGTGGCCTTTTTCGGTGATTATCCGCCTGACCGGTGACGCCAGTACGATATCAACTCCTTTTTCCCTGGAACGGGCGGCCAGGGTCTTAATCATGGGTGACCCTTTGGCGCCGGGCGGTCCTTTTAAAATGTGCACCGTCCGTAACCCGTCCGGCATATTGGTTATGACCTCGATAAATTCCACTCCCTGACTCTGCAACCAGTCGATGGTACCGGCCGAGGCATCGACGAAAGCCCTGACCAGGCGCGGATTAGCCCGCCAGTGACTGTAATCCATGATGGCCTGGAACGCCTCGTCGCGGGAGTAGTTCATGTACAATTTCCGCTGCATTTCGCTTTCCACGGCAAACATGCCCTCGGCGAAACTGGAGCTGCCACCCAGGTAGCGCATCTTCTCAAAGAGGGCTACCCGGCCGCCCCCTTCCGCCGCGGTCAAAGCGGCCGCTAGCCCGGAAGCTCCACCCCCGATGACGATAATATCGTAACTGTTTTTTCCAGCAATTACCGTCTTCATGGTAAACTTTCTCCTGATAAATAGCGGTTAGACCCATCATAGCGCACGCCGGTAAATCAATCAATACGGAAAGATTTGAGTTTTAAAGCGGGGAAATACTAGCGCCAGGGGAAGAAGGGAGTCAAACTGTAACTGTCCTACTTGCGGTTCCCGTCAGGCCACCAGCCCATCCAGGTTTCCTCACCGCAGCTGGTGCATTTTACGTGCAGGGCCATCATCTGTCTTGATTTGCATTGACTGCATTGAAACTCGTTCTGGACATCGGAATAATGCTGCTTCATTTCGTTCACCTGGCTAGAAATTTCATCGAGCCGGCTGCCGGGTGCCCGTGCATCCTCGGGGAGCTACCCTCGGCGATGGAATCAACGGCGTCGATAATGCTCGGGTCGAGGCCGATATCCTTGGAAACGCCGCTATGGCAGCTATGGAGTTTTTATCCAGTTCTTTATGCTGGGGAAGCAGCGGGTTCCCGTAGTTATTATATACCGGCAGTTCAACTATTATACCCGGCCTGGCCTACTTCAGCGTCATCCGTCTCGTAACGCACCTCTACCCGGGAGCTACAGCCACCGCCTTAGTCTTACTCGGTATTTCCGCCGTTTTCTGATAGAAGCAGGGGAAAAGCCTCTGGAATCCCATGCTGGCGGCGTCCAGCATGGTCTCGGTACCGCCGATAAAAAGCACCCCGTTGATCTTAAGGGAGTCGTAGAATCTCTTTTTCAGTTTCTTCTTAGCCTCATCGGAGAAAAAGATTACCACGTTACGGCACATTATCAGGTCGAAGGCCCCTTCAAAGACGTCACCGGTAAGGTCATGTTGACGGAACGCTACCTTCTTCCGTAGCTCTTCGATCACCCAGTAATTCTCATCCCTGGAGAACAGGTATTTCAACGCCAGGGCTTTAGGCAAATTTTTTACATCGGCCGGCCGGTAGGGCCCTCCGGCCGCGGCCTGGCTGAGGATGTTTTTATCAATGTCGGTAGCCAGTATCCGGTGATTTACACCGGGCGAGAGTTTCTCCAGAATTATAGCTACGGAATAAGGCTCGGCGCCGTTAGAGCAGCCGACGCTCCAGATATTGAGCCTTTTAGTTTTCCGTAACAGGTCGGGTAAAATTACATCCTCCAGCACGCTAAAGTGCGCGGTATCACGGAAGAATTCGGAGACGTTGATGGTCAAAAAGTCCTGCAACTTCGTCAGCTCTTTGACATCCTTTTCCAGCAGTTTAAAGTATTCCGCTACGCTGGTCGCTCTGGCACGAGAAAGAAACCCGTCCAGGCGGCGCATCATCTGGTTGCTGCCGTACTTATCAAGGTCAACTTTCGTCAATTCGCCTATTTTCTTCTTGACATAGATATATTCTTGTTCGTTCATATCTTAACTCCTAGTTTTCACAAGCCCGTGTAATCTCAGCTACCATCTCCGGCAGCGGTAATACCTTATCCGCACAGATTGACTCATCCTGCGCCAGCACCTTACCCCCGGCTGCCCTGATATGCGAGGCGCCTTGGGTACTCTGGTAATCGGCTGCATGTCTTAGTCCATTAAAACAGTTTTTAGGCAATATAAAGGCCAAGTTTACAAGTACCATCAACAAACTAATTTAAATGATAAGTCATCAGGAAATGTTGTTTGCAGCATGGTGGTGACCAACTCAAATAAAAGGCACCACCCATGTTAAGTGGGTGTTTATTCTGGGTGTCTGATCCGATAGTTTAATAAGTAGAAAACGCAATATTTGCGAAAATAATAAGTTGAAAGTACTTTATCCCAGATTTGGAAAGCGCGAAAGATGGATGCCCGGACAACAATCCTGTCGGAAACGTTACATTCGTTAAAAGAGTAATGGGCTGGCTGCCAAGCGCTTAAACGCCGGCACTCTTGCTAAACAACCAGGAGTTTCACCAGTCCGGCAATATCATCAATTTCTTCTAAATTATTAAGCATATCCAGCACTTTTTCGGCGTTTGCTTGAGATACCGTTTTCGAAAAGGCAACATTAGCTCTGAATTTCTCTTCAATCTCTTCTTGGCTGAGCGGTCTTTTAAGTGCATTCCCTCTGGCAACGTCCTCATAGGCATAGAATTCCCGCCCGTCTTTCATCCTGACGGTAACGCCGGTGGCCTCAATCATATCAGGAGGAATATTCCCGGTTACAATTACTTTTCGGGCAAGGTTGCCGACCTCAGGGTCACGTATGAATTCCTCCGTGAGATGCTCCAGCTTAATACTTTTTCTTACCAGCACATTCGCCACGTGGTAGCGCAAACTAAAAGTGGCCTTACCCTGGGGAAATTCTCCGATATCAAAAGGCTGATTCAGAGGCGAATCGAAATGCATCGGCGCAACGTTAATGGTGATATTAGCTATGTCGTCAGCGATTATGTCGTGGCTTCGTACCAGTTTTAAGGCGCAATCGATAGTGGCATGGATAAAACGGCAGCAAGGGTACGGTTTGAACGTGCAATCGCCGTAAAATTCTTTACCCAGGTCCCTGGTTAAAAACCCGGGGTCATGTTCTTTGCAATAAAGAGCGAAATATCCGTATTTGCCCAGTAACGGGTCCGACCCTCCCGTCCAGCCTTTTCCCGCCAGTTCCGCCGCAATAATACCGTCGCGGGCGGCCAGGCCCTGGGCCAGCTTAAAGCTATGAGCGCCATCTTGAATAGGCTGAAAGCTCCCGGCAAGCTGATTGAGCACGATGCCGAAGGCATTGATGATTTGACGCTCATTCATGCCCATGAGTTTACCGGCGATAGCCACAGCGCCGAATTTATCCACGGTACCGGGAGTGTCCCAGCCCTGGGAGATAGCGCGAGTGGAAGCAGCGCTAATGCGGGTCGTAAGGTCATCGCCCAGTATCATGGCTGTGAGAAGCGCTTTACCCCCCGCCTGCTTCCATTCCGCCATCGTAATGGCCGTCGGGACGTTAGTTTCGGCAATGTGGGCCCAGACCGCTTTATCGCCGATGTAGGGTGTTATCACTCCGTAGTCGAAAGACCTGGCCATAATGCTGTTGAGCATGGCCACATTGCCGGCGGGGGCTTTCCCGCCGTGTACCAGCATGGTAGCTTCTTTCTTCCCGCCCCACTCCTTCACTAAGTCTCTTAACTCTAAGCAGCCCGGCGCGCTGGCCCCGCCGATGGTACAACCAACAATATCGATAAGCCGGTTCTTGGCCTGCTTGATGACACTATCACTAAATACTTCGAAGTTGGTTTGGACTACGTTTCTGGCTAATTCCTCGACTATCATCTGAAGGCCTCTCTTTTAAATTTCACCCCACCACTTCGCACTCGAACCCGAGCGATTCGACGAGCTGCCGGAGTCTCTGGACTTCTGCGTCTTTTTGAGTGTTTAACTCTTCCAGCCCGTATTTCCGGTCGAGCTGCTGGTACTTGCCCAGGCCGAATTTATGATAGGGTAGAAGATCGATTTTGCAGGGTTTATTTAAAGCGCCAGCGAGGCGCGCGATATTCCGGAGTTCCTCCTCGGAGTCGTTAATACCGGGAATAAGCGGGACTCGTATTATCACCGGAATCCCCTTTTTAACGACTAACCCGAGATTGCGGAGAATCGTTTCGTTCGACTTGCCGGTCCATTTCCGGTGAGCCGCGGGGTCAATTAGCTTGATATCAAATAGCACCAGAGAGGTATAGGGCAGGACTTTTTCTAAAGCTTTGATGCTCGCCAACCCGCAAGTCTCGATACAGGTATCGATACCCGCATCCCGGCATAGCTTGAACAGGGCAGCGACGAAATCGGGCTGGGAGAGAGGTTCACCACCGGAGACCGTTACCCCGCCTCCGGAATTACGGTAGAAATCCGCATCCTTTTTGACCTGCCGGAATACTGCCGTGGCGGACATTTTCTCCCCGAATACTTTGAGAGCTCCGGGAGTACATACTTTGACGCACTCGCCACAATCGGTACAGAGTTCCCGGTTGATAGAGACGCCTTTATCGTTAACGGTGATAGCGTGAGCGCTGCAGGCATCGATACAAAGGCCGCATCTGGTGCAAAGAGAATCCCGGTGGGCTATTTCCGGCCGGGGATTTTGCGATTCTGGATTCGAGCACCATGAACATCGCAGCGGACAGCCTTTTAAAAAGACGGTTGTCCTTATCCCGGGCCCGTCCTGGATGCTGTACCGCTGGATGTTAAAAACAGTCCCTTGAACATCGTCCGGATTTTCCCGGACACGGGATAAGCCATCATGAGGTGCTGACATTTATTGCCCTTCAGACAAGTTTAATTCAGTCCGTGTTCTGTCCGGGCAATGATTTCGTCCTGTACCGCCGGCGGCAGGTCCACGAAGTAGGCGCTGTACCCGGCCACCCTGACAATGAGGCTCTTCCACTGCTCGGGGTACTTTTTGGCCGCCAGCAGGTCTTCCCGGCTGGTGATATTGAACTGGATATGCCACCCGCCCCTGTCGAAGAATGTCTTCAGCATGGAGAGCAACTTTTCGATTGACGGGCGGGTCTGGAGCATCGAAGGAGACAGCTTCATGTTCAGCACCATGCTATCCATATACGGCATAATGTGATCTGCCTTAGTGGCGGATTTTATCAGGGCGGTAGGTCCGTTAACATCCACACCGACCATCGGGGACAGACCGGCGTCGTACAAAGGCGTCTTCGCCTTTCTGCCGTTGGGCAGGGCACCGGTTACTTCGCCGGCGGGATAGTGCCCGGTGAGGGCCGGCCGTGAAACCCTCCACGGTCTCCCGGTACAGGGATTGGGTTTACTCAGGATTATTTCATCGCACTTCAGTGAAACGTAGTTGAAGATATCATCAACATAGTCATCGTCATTGCCATATTTGGGCGCCTGCAGGCATGCCTGATGAATGTCTTCATAGCCTTCCCAGTTGGCCTTCAAAGCTGTCATTAGCTTGGCCATGGTGACCTTCTTGTCATCGAACACCAGCTTCTTGATGGCGGCAAAGGCGTCAGCCACATCCACGCACCCGCGCTGGCCGAAACAGACTCCCATCTCGGGGTACCGCTCGCCGCCTTCGTAGACATCGAGTCCTCTTTTCAGGCAGTCTTCTATGATTATCGAAGTCAAGGGGGTTCCCACATGTTCTACCTTGGACGAGTAACCTACCCAGTATTCCCTGGCGCCTTTATCGACGAAATGATCATATTGTGTCCAGAAGGCCTCATACAATTGCTCCATCGTGGTGAACTTGGTGACGTCACCTGTCTCCTTGCCCACCTTCATTCCCGTCCGGGGGTCAACGCCGTTATTCAGAGCTATTTCCAATACCTTGGGCACAATGATGTAAGCGGCAATTTTACTAGCTAGATTGCAATGGCTCACGACGTAAGACAGACATCCCGCGGCGCTCCAATCTACGGCGTCCTCGTAAGCATATCCGGTAGCTAAAAAGTTCCGTATCGCAATGCGGTCGTTGAGAAAGGCCGGGATACCGCCCCGGGTTTCGCGGTTACACTCGATGGCTTTCACCATGAAGTCATGGTCCATGCCGTTGTGACAGCGGATATAGATGCCCGGCTGCGGCATTTTTATCTGCTGCGCGACCTCCAGAATCAGGTAGGAAAGGTCGTTGGTGGCATCCTGGCCGTCTATCGTGGTGCCGCCAAGGGTGACCTGCTGTAAAAGCGAGCCGGCCGCTTCCTTCTCGAAGTAAGAGCCGCTCACGTTTTGCATCTCGTTTAACTTTACCCACACCAGCCCGAGCAGCTCGGCCGCTTCCTGGCGGGTAAGCCGGCCCTCTTTTAAGTCCTTCTCATAATAGGGATATAACCACTGGTCCATCCGGGCCGGGCAGGGACCGGAATGATAGGGGGCTTCTTTCCTGATGCCAAGATGAATAAACCAGTAGAATTGTAAAGCTTCACGGAAGGTGCGGGGCGGGTTTTCCGGCACCCAGGCGCAGCACTCCGCGATTTCTTCCAGTTCCCGCTTTCTGGCCGGGTCCCGCTCGGTTTTAGCCATCTTCCTGGCTAAGTCAGCGTGCTTCCGGGCGAATTTAATCAACGCCTCGCAGGTCATGACCATGACGTCCAGGATAACGGTCTTGTGGAAGATGGCGGTGTAATCGTTGGGAACGTATTGGGATGACTGAAGGGTCTTTTCTTTCTCTTCCTTGGCCCGTTTGATGACGCCGGCAAGCCCGTCTTTCATCATTTTAGGGCTGTAGATGGTCTGCGTTTTATAGACCGTGCCGTTAACATCGGGGAGGATAGCCACCTTGCCCCTGCGCCCGTCGATAAGGTCGGTATAGCTGTCCCCCATTTTAGTTTGCCAGGCTTTATATACGATATCATTTACCGACCGGCCGACCCAGTATCTGGCTATTTCTTTGATACCTTCTTCATCCGGGTCAATGGAGGCCGCCATTACTTCGCTCATCGTCCGGTGGGCTTTTGTTTCCATCTGCTCCAGAACATCGTAAGGATTACATTCCGGCACAATCTCAGCGCCGCGGACGGCTTTGGTCTCGACGCCCACGATAAGCTCACCGTCCCGGATAATGATGGGCGAGTCTTCAAGTACGCGGGCAAAGGCCTTCGCCCATCTTAAACGGTTGGGGTCGGCTTCGGTCTCCTTCCATGAACTGGTGAGCGAGCGAGCCCTTTGAAATAAAATTTCCCGGGGGGCATCATTACATTCCTGCTTGCGCTTTATCACACGAGCGGTAAGAACGTTTACCTGGCTGGTCTCTTTTACGGCTACAGTGCTGATTACCATGGTTCCCTCCTTTTTTCCTAACCCAGGATGAGTTTATACGTAAGTTATTATATTTCGATTTTCTATATAGAACATCATCTATATAATTGTATTATAGCACAACTGTCAAGCATTTGCTCAGGTCAGCGTATTTAATAGATTGTGAAACAAGAAACCTGGCTGGGGACCTTTTCATAAAGCTGCATCAGTGGTCCTCAGTGAGGTAT
>CAZXYV010000077.1:0-7653 GCA_964645025.1 uncultured Dehalococcoidaceae bacterium
TCAAGGAAATGGTGGTGCCTACGATTGAGGAAGCGATGGTCATCAGTGCCTGTTTCCGACCGGTGTGGAAAGCGCTGTCGATGGTTCCCTTCCTTTCAAGAGCCTTGGATATAGTCATCTACAGGAACGAGAAATATGATGGTTCAAACGGCCGCTTCGGCGTTAAAGGCGTCAACATTCCACTGGGGTCAAGGATATTGGCTGTCGCCGATGCCTTCGAATCTATGACGTCAGGCTTGTCACCATGTGTAACACTAATTCCGGACCTGGCTGTAAAGAAAATTGTTAATGATTCCGGGAAGTGTTTTGACCCTGATGTCGTGAATGCCTTCATCAGGACATGGAGGAGAAAAGAGCTGTATTTTGCCCTACTGAGCTCTAGTGGAAATTAATTTTCCACGTTCTGGACTGAATTATCCAATATCAAGCGATTCACTACAGAACTGATATCATGTTTCAGGTGCTGAACCATCGGTAACTGATTCCAAGCGAACCCTGAGTTATTTCTTCATTAGTTCCAGCTCAATTTGTTTCAAGCCGTGCCTGTAATCGTGGCTTTATCTGTCGGCTTGGCCGGCCTTGTTGCTACGTTCCCTCTTCAATATTAAAGTGACGTTAGATTCTAACGCGCTAACACCGATGATGATAATCACCAGGGCGAGAGGTGTCGCGTATCCCTCAGCGGTGAACCACATCTTAAGCCCTACTATTACCACGAAAACACTGACGATGATGTTGGTAATAAATCTTCTTGCATTGTCCATGATAACTTCCTTTCAGGGACTGCCGGTTGACCATTTTCGCTCATCTATAAACTTATCCGAATTAATTGCTAAAAAAGGAGAACCGCGTATAACAAAATAGCGCTTTCTCGTGAAGGCTTATCTTAAATAAAGAACGCTCTTACTCCGGATTTTGTTCAAAGTTAAAGCCAGCCTGATAATCACTCTCCTCTTAACGATATAGTCTGATATATTCTAACCATTTTCTAACCATGCTCTTACTATTTTATTACTCTCTCTACCCTCATTACAATGAAATAAAGATGAAATAAGTATGAGTATTAACATAACAGGCTCCCTGCGGTTAGCCTGCATAAAACAGAAAGGGGCTCGGCGTCTGCCGGCCCCTTTCTGTTCCGCTTTGCTTTAATTTATCTTATTTTAAGGCTGATGGTAGCCATGGGGGTAGTGATGTTTATCTCCGTCTTGCTGATACAGACTGCGATGGAGGATTTGCTGAATGCTATGCATCATCCTTATCGTTGAAAAATGGCTAATATTGACATCTGTGTCAAGGGTACAAAACTCCGACTTCTTTCTTACATTATTCTGCCTTCTTTTCCTACCTTCAGGTCCTATAATATGAAAGACAGAAGTAAATAATACTTCCGTTACAGGGCCAATGCAGTAGCCGGTAATTATTTCTGAGACTGCAAGTCGTAAACATGAGCGGGTGTAACTCAGCGGCAGAGTACCTGCTTTCCAAGCAGGAAGCATGGGGTTCGAATCCCGTCACCCGCTCCAAAATCCAAAAGAACTGACCTCTGGTAAATGTCTTTCGGTCTTCGATGAGTGGATATCCCCGATACTATCGCAACCGGAAATCCATATTGCATCACAGGGTAATGAGTCCGCGGAACTGTTGGACTTAAGGCGGAAAGATTCTAATAAATAAATTGAAAAGTATGATGTGGACCGGATACACTCAGGGAAATACTTTTTGGTCAGATATTATCTAACTCACCGGCAGGGAGAAGCTGAAAACGCTACCTCCGGTTAGTCTGTTCCTGGCCCATATATGACCATGGTGAGCTTCTACAATCATTTTACAGATATAAAGACCCAAGCCAAAACCAGGAATTGTACGTGTCAATTTGTTATTCACCCGGTAAAATTTATCGAAAATACGGTCAAGTTCTGCCTCGGGTAGGCCTGTGCCGCTATCGGCGACGCTCACGACCAGGCAGGGCAGCTTCAACTTAGTTAGACGTGCGTCTCCGAGTACTCTATCAAGCTCCAGGTCGCTGCGGAATAGCCTTACTTCGACTTCAATATCCCCTCCCTCCGGGGAGTATTTAATCGCGTTTATTAAAAGGTTATTGACTACCTGCGCAATTCTCTCCGGGTCAACAATAACTCGCGGTAGAGGAGCGTGGGGACGGAATACGATAACGTGTTTTACAGCCTGATTCTGCATGTCGGACAGGACACCCCGAAGTAGATCGCGTAAAGAAACGTGCCGGGCATTTATGTACCTGTTTTCTTCAAACCGGCTGACATCTCTTAAGTCATCCAGCAAGCGAACCATCCTGTTGCTAGCTGAATCGATGCCGCGAAGATATTGCTGCCTTTGTTCCTCGGTAATACTTTGACTCAGTTGCAGCATGGTCGCGGTATACCCTTTTATCAGAGTGAGGGGAGATAATAACTCGTGCCACAACATAGAAATATCTTCAGACCTGGCTTGTGTACTCTGCCTTCGCGTCAGGGCATCGTGTGTTCCCGGAAGTCCATGTTGCTCTGCCTGCACCCGGAGCAGTGAGGGATTTTTCCCATGCATTTCAGCGAAGACGTGTCGGGCTATAGGTTGCTCATCAGATAAGCCATGCTCCAGCTTATCATTATCAGGCCGTTCTTCCCCGGACGGGGAACCTTCCCGGTTGTTCGTCTGGTCGTTATGAAACCGTCGATTCGGTGAGGCCTCTCGCATTTTCAACCTGTCCTTCCTGTGGTCTATCCGGCTCATCATGCTTTATGGCAAAGTAATACCCTACGCCTCGTTCGGTCAGTAAAAGTTGCGGTTTATGCGGATTGGCTTCGATTTTCTTGCGTAAATATCTGATATATAACTTAACGAATGATTTATCACCGATATAGTTCGAACCCCATGCTTTCTCAAGTATCTGTTCATGGGTCACTATCCAGCCTCGATTCTTAATCAAACAGGCCAGAATTCTGAATTCCGTGGGTGAGAGCTTGACTTGCTTTCCCCTGACCCAGACCTGGTGGCTTCTCCATTCCACCTCTATCTCGCCATTATGAAAGTTACTCGGCTCATTATCCTGGGCGTCCAGCGCCGCCCGTTTCAGGACCGCCTGAACACGAGCTATCAGCTCCGGAAAGTCGACAGGCTTCGTGATATAGTCGTCAGCACCGAGGACAAATCCCTTTAAACGGTCGTCCTTCTGGCCCCTGACCGTTACCATCACCACCGGGATGTCACACATTTCGCGAATCCGGCGGCAGACCTCCCAACCGTCTATCTTAGGAATAACAGCGTCTAATAGCACTAAACTGGGCCGGCTGCTATACACGCGGCGTAGCCCCTCGGCCCCATCTTCAGCGGATGATACTTCATACCCGGCATTTTGTAACCACGTCTTGGTCAGTTTTAAAAACTCAACGTCGTCATCAATCTGTAGTATCTTCCCTTTTATGCCCATAAATTATTCTCTCCTGTTATACTAATTACTCTTTAGCCTGGAGTTTGATAGTTATCGGTATTAATTATGATATTTAACTTCATAGCTTAAAGAGTTTATTAAGTGCTGATATTAAGTCTTCATATGGCCTTTTGTATGTATTTCCAACTAAATGGTAAAAATTCGGTAAAAGAACTATATAAAGGATAATATGCAAAGTGGTAGACGTCAACGTCACTTTTCCTACCATTTCCCCCCGAATTTAGCTATTTAGTCACCAGGAATTTAGTACTAGGCCTAATATAAAATCAAAATTTCCAGGAGATGTGTCCTTAAAATCCACCATAGGCCAGATTTCTAACTTTTTCTCACTTAATTCTCATCCAATTCTAACCATGAACATAGCGAATCTTGTCCGGGAATAAAACCAGGTTATATCTGGCCCCCGCTTCATATCTTATTGTCCGGATTGCGCCCCGCGTTACCCTCTGGCAAAGGCAACTACGATAACCAGAACGGCCAGCGCCCAGCGATAGTAGACGAAAACGTCGGTGGAGTTCTTCTGTAAAAATTTAAGCAGGTATTTAATACACAGATAGCCGCTGATAGCCGCGGCAACAAAACCGATAGCAAAGAGGAACAAATCCGATTGCGCCATCGCACCTGAGGCCAATTCGCTGCGGACATCAAGCAGGCTCTTCAGACCGGCGGCCAACATGATGGGTGCCGAGAGTAAGAAGGAAAAACGCGCGGCGGTCTCCCGCTGCAATCCTAGCGCTAAACCCGCGGTGATGGTGCTACCGGAACGGGAGACACCGGGGAAAATCGCTAGTGCCTGGGAAAGCCCGATAACAATCGCATCCTTGAAAGACACCTGGTTAAGTCCCCGGAGGTGCCTGGCGATTCGCTCGGCCACGAACAGCGCTATGCCCAGCAGCACGATGATAACAGCCATGGCGGTCATCGCCCCCAGCCTGTGCGGTGTATCGGGTTGATGGAACAACTCCTCAATCTTGCTTTCACCCAGCCAGCCGACCAGACCGCCGGGGATAGTGCCGATGACTAGAAACCAGGCCAGCCGCCGGTCTGAATCAGCGCCGATTTTCCTCTCGATAATGCTGGCCAAGCCGGCGCGGACCAGCCGCACCCAGTCCGACCAGAAAAACGTGAGTAAAGCGACCAGCGTTCCCAGGTGCAGGGCTATGTCAAAACTAAGGCCCGGGTCGTTCCAGTGGAAAAGCCAGGGGATGATGACGAGATGCGCTGAGCTGGATATCGGTACAAACTCGGTCAAACCCTGTACGATACCGAGAATTACGGCTTGAATTAAAGTCAATGACGCTCCTGTTATCTGAGGTTGTCTGGTATCAATATAAAATATGGCACGTCAGATAACGGTTTGATATTGGTGAGAATAAGGTGAGAATCTGATGCGACGTTCCACGGGCGAAAGATGGAAGAAAGCCAGTGGTTACCTTAGCGAATGCCGACCTGGCGGTCACGATTAAATCTGTGGAGCGGCAGGTCACGGCTACGCATCTCTCCTGGAACACCAGCCGCGCTATACGAGCTGACCATCACCGGCACCAGCTGGGCCTGCCTCTCCTGTAAGATGGCATTAAAGGTGTTTTTCAGATAATTCGCCCAGCCGATTTTATCATGGTAAAGACCGGCAGAGGACTTTGCCTTTTCGGTACGGGCAAGCGCAGCCTCGGGCTGGCGGTCAAAGCTGTAGTGCGCCTTCAGCCTGGCCACGTTCCCTTCTATCCCGTGATGAGATAGGACGGGTCTCTTTTCAGCGCGGACGACCGGAGACTCGGACTGGCGGTCGAGGCCGTAGCGTAGCTTCAGCCGGTTAATATTTTGTTTAATCTCATGATGAGATACGGCCGGCCTCATTCCGGTAAGGGCAGTCAGGGCTTCACGATACTGGTAGAGTCGGCGGGCCGAATCTACCGGTTTCACAAGCTGGATAGGCTCTAGTTTCTGCGACCTGGATTTATCCGGTAACGCCCATTTCCGGCGACCGGCGTACTGGCTGATATCAGCCGCGGCTGCTTTTGCCATCCTCTGGATTTGGGCCACGGCGTATTCCGCGTGTTGCTCGCGCTGGTAGAATTGACCGCGTTTCGCCGCCAGCACCCGGTTCAGTATTTCCGTGTTTACCTCCGGGGGACTGGGTGCTTTCCCGAAGGATACGGCCAGGTCCACCAGCCGGGGCATCATGTACAGCACGACTAAAGCCCGGGAAATGCCCGATAGCCAGAAAATACTGAGTATCTTGCTCCCGAAGGTAGGAAAGATGCCGTTAACACAAAAGGCGCCCAGCAGGCCTCCCATCGCGGTACATAATAGTATCAGGCACCTGGTATAGATTATATAGCGTAGCTTCTTAGGCTGCGGCGCTACCTTATACAGGTAGCTCTGGGTACAGAGGTCAAAAGCCCCCCAGCAGGTACCCGATAATATTTGTACAAAAACGAGATAACCCAGGTTATGCCAGAAAAGCCAGCATATTGGCACCAGCGGGATGATGCGTGATACGATACCGAGGACCCTGATATTGCCGGCTTTATCGGCATAGCGTCCCCAGAACGGTGAGGAGATGACTCTGGCGAGAAATTCCGCAGAAATAATCACGGTGTAACTCAGGTAGCTGAAATGCAGCTCCGTGAGCATATACACGGCGTAAAGCGGGCCGCTGAGACCCACGGTAAGGTAAAAAAACGTGGTAAAAATAACAAAGGTGTCCAGCTTCTTTTCCTTCAGCTCCGCGAAGTATTTCGGCAGGCTGAACGAGACCGTTTCAGCTTTCAGGGCGCTGGCGGAACCGGTCTTTTTTTCGCTCATAAAGGTGAAGATGATGAAATCGATGAGCGCCACGGCGATGGCTACGGTAAATATCACCGTGAAACCGGCCAGGTTTTCTTTGCCGAGTGAGTCCAGCACATATCCCAGGCAACAGAAAGCCCCCAGGTAAAAGGCGCTCTTGATGGCCAGGCGCTGCCCCAGGTACCGCCCCAGAGAACCGTGGGGAACAATATTGGATAGCCAGTTGTCCCGCTGGACAGATAGCAATAGCCCGGGCACCAGGTTGATGAACCATAGTAATGCAAACCAGGCGGGCGCTATCCCCAGGCGTGATAGGAAAAATGCCAGCGCCAGGGGCACCCAAGCACAAAGGTTGAGGAAGGCCAGGATAACGGCCCCTCTTTTAGCCAGGCCGGCTTTTTCAATAAGGGCGGGCGCTTTAAAGCATACCAGCGCCAGGCTGAGGTTAATCAGCATCGTAAGTATGGAAACACTATGGGCATCGGCGCCCGCGGCGATGATTGACGGCGATTGGTAGTTAGCGGCGGCGTCATCGATGGCGGATGTGGCGGCATCGCCGTGGAAACGCAGCAGGTTTAAATCGGCCTTGCGTATTTCATTGGTTTCCGATTGTTTAGCGTATTTCGTAGGTTTAGCGCCTTTCTATCACACTCTTAGGTGAATCTAATCCGGCCTGGAAATTCAAGCCCCCGGAGAGAAGTAGGTGATTCCGGGGGATTTTACCCTGGGTCTGGCTATTAATCCAGCCAATACCCATGAAAAACCCTGGATATAGAACTCATGTCTTCCGTGTTTAAGATATGGGTTCAACTTCTTCCAGGGCGGTTGCGCCACAACAGGGGTGGTCTACCTGTGCTTTCAATCCTCCTTACCGGTTGCCTTTTCCCAGGATTCCGGCCTTATACCGATGCCTTATAAGGTTTAACGTCTTTGGCTTCAAACCCCTTGGCACCAAGTCCCACCCGGTAGCAGACGTACTGACCTTCTTTCAGCGTCTGGAACTTGATGCCGTCAAGCTGAGTGTAATGGAAGAAAATATCTTTACCGTTGTTATTGCCGATAAATCCAAAGCCTCTATCTTCGACTAAACGACGTACCGTTCCTGTCGACATGGTTGTTCCTCCCTTCCAGGGTTTGACCCTAACGGCCCTGTTTTATCTGCCCAGAGCCGATTCCTGCTTCTTCCGGATAGCGCGGGTGCCATGCCCGTGCTTCACGTTTTTAAAAGACTCCTTGTAACCTCTCCGCTGCGCAGCTTTTTCCGCTTTCCTTCCCATGTCTCCATTCCTTTTTGCTTAGATTTTACGCCGGTTGTACAGCACCGTGGACTGCTGCCGCAGAGATTTATGTTCTCAGGCAGGTATCCGGCGGTCAGCCACGTAATAGTGGTCGAGCCT
>CAZXYV010000078.1:0-7601 GCA_964645025.1 uncultured Dehalococcoidaceae bacterium
GGCGAATTTTTCTTTGACTCTTTTAATCGGGAATGAGCTGGAAATCAATCTGGGGGGAAAACCTTCCGGGATGGCTATGACGCGGCCGGAGGCGTCCCATATCCCGTAAGCCATGTCATGCAATGTGACCACCAGCACATTCGTGGCTGTCCTTTCGGCGGTATATCTCATTTCCCGGCAGACACGCTGAATGTAATGCCATATCGTCGCTATCGTAATCGGGTCCATCTTTTTTACCATATTGTTTTCCTAACTAATTATCGAATTAGCGATAAGGTATCATCAGATTGGGCAGAAAGGTTGAAACTTGAGGTATGAATATCATGGCAATCATGAATACAGTCATTGTAACCAAAAATGGTACACAACCTTTAAAGATTCTATATACGGACAGATCTGGAGCTACTCCCCGCAACGCGAAGACTGTTACCCCTACAGGCGGGCTGATGTTTCCTATTGCTACGGTGATGGCGCATAAAACCCCGAAATGAACCGGATCGAAACCCATGTTGCTGATAATCGGAAAGAATACGGGCAGGCTGATAATTAGTAGCGCCCACGAATCCATAAATGTGCCCATTATCCAATAGAAAAACAGGACAACCAACATGACGATATAAGGGTGCAGGTTTAAACCCATGAACGCGGCAGAAAATGACTGGGTAATTTCACTCGTGGTTAAAAAACTGCTGAATACCATTGCCCCGAATATCAGGAGCAATATCATCGCCGATATTTGTCCGCCGGACTGGATGGCGCTAAAGAAACCTTTACGGGTTAAACTTTTATTAATGACACCAACCAAAAACATAGCTACGCATCCTACGGCTCCGGCTTCAACTGGTGTGAAAAACCCCAGCATAATGCCTCCCATCGTTACTCCGAAGACGACGATGGCTCCAATGAATCCTTTCATGGCGACAAACCGTTCTTTCCAGGTGGCGGCGGGAGCCAGGGGGGCTAGTTTCGGGCGGATTTTTACCTGCATGTAAATTTGAACCATCAACAATACCGTCAAGATTACGGCTGGAATTATCCCCGCCGCAAAAAGAGCGCCGATAGATGTCTGGGTAACAAATCCATAAACTATGAGAGCGGTACTTGGCGGGACGATTACTCCCAGGTTGCCGGCGGAAGCGATTGTCCCGGCGGAAAGCTCGTCATCGTAGCCATACCTTCTCATCTCGGGGAGAGCGACCTTGCCAAGGGTGGCCGCGGTGGCGACGACATTCCCGCAAAGTGCGCCGAAAGCAGTGCACGCGGCAGTCGCTGTCATCGCCAGCCCGCCCGGCAGGTGACCGAACCATTTGTTTAAAGCATAAAACAAGTCTTTGCTAACACCTACCTGTGTGGCGGCCATGCCCATTAAAATGAACAGGGGTAAAACAACGAGAAATGAAGAAGCACCGTACCGCCACACGGTATAACCAATGTTCGAAAATGCTGCGTCAAAGCCGCGTATCATAGCAATGCCTAAAAAACCGGCAACAAGCATAGCTATGCCTACGTTCTGCCCCATGAACAACAGCACTAAAAAGATAACGATGCCTATTAGACCTACGGCCGTTAATGATAGTTCCATCAGGTCCTCCAAGCCTCGTTTATTTTAAACAGAGAATTTAAAAAATGCACAAAGTAAACCGCTGTCAGCACAACGCCGCAAATTGCGGCCATGTAAATAAAGGGAGGAACCGGTATTCGGAGGTTAACCGAAGTCTGCCCCATCCCCTGCACCATTATGCCATAGGCAAACAATTGCCAGGACATCAGGCTGAGAATAACAAGATTGACCAGATGCACAAAAGTTCCGATGATAGTGCGGCCTTTTTTCGGGACTTTCTCAACGAAAGTGTCCATGGTCATCTGGTCTGCTTTAAAATAATTTTCCGACATAAACAAGAAAGTGACCAGTGCCATTCCGAATTCAGAAAGTTCGATTACTCCTTTCAAGGGATAGCCTGCTTTACGCGCGATTACCGAGTAAATGAGCATGACGACCAATAAAATAAACGCCACAATTCCGATTTTCGCAAGGATACCGGTTACCCTTCCGACGAATTTCTTGACGGAAGATGCCATGCTGTTGATCAATACGATCCTCCCCCCTCGCGAAGGCTATCGGCCGCGGCGAATTTATGCCATGGCCGATAGCTTCACGTATTCGCTTGTAGACTACTCCGCTGTCTTTTTATTTAGGTGAGTATTGTGTTACCAGTGTTTTTGTGTCCGCTATGATGGCCTTGCCGGGCAGTTTTTTGGCTTCCAGATCCGCGGCCCACTTGTCCCATACCGGCATTACCGCTGCCTTCCAGGAGGCCGTTTGTTCGGCGGTTAAAGTGTATATCGGGTCTTTGCCTGCGCCTTTATAAGCTCCTGCGAGGCCACCCTTCGCCCCTGCCGCCAGCTTTTCGTTAGCGGTGCAATAGTTGGCGGAATTATCCCGTCCGCTGGCGTCCATGATTTGCTTCTGGATATTAGCCGGCATGGAATCCCAGGCTTTTTTATTAATCACTATCGGCCATGCCCGGTAAAAGAGGTTACACTCAGTAGCGTATTTGGTTACATCTTTGGACCCGCTGGACATGATCAAGGACCAGCTCAGGAAAGCTGAATCTATCGTTCCTCTTTCAAGAGCAGTGTATAAATCAGAGGTGGCCACTTCAATAGGTGTACCTCCCAGGGCTTCTATTGCCCAGCCTTCCGTCCTGGCGGAGGATCTTACTCTATTGCCCTTAAAATCCGCTATATTCTTGGCTGGCTTGTTGCCTATGTAGTTGCTGGGTGCGATAACGCAAACTGCCAATACAACCACATCTTTCAAGTCCTTGTTTACTATGTATTTCTGGAGGATATCCCAGTAGACTTTGGCCCCGATAGTGGTATCAGGAAATATGTACGGCAGGGTATCAAACTCGGTTTGCGGAAAGCGCCCAGGGGTTTCCGAAGGATCAACCAGGGCAATATCGGATAATCCGGATACCAGTGCATCGTACTGGTCTTTAGCCTTAACCAGAGATTCCCCGGCATAATGGGTTATTTTAACCCGTCCTCCGGTGGCTTGCTCTATAGCCGCTGTCCATGGTGTAAAATAAGCTCCAACCATGCTGGCCTGGGGAGGTGTGTGATAGGAGAATTTCAAATTATAGGTTTGTCCCGTATCCGCAACCGTGGTTGGTGCGGGTGTTTTGGTGCAGCCAGATAGTAACAATCCACCGACTATAATGATTACCAGCGCAATAAATAAAATCCTTTTCATTGTCATCTCCTCTATTTGCCGGTTCTTTAGTTTTTCCAGAAGAACAAGATTAGCTTGGGCATACCTGAAGATAGCTTAATTTCACATAATCACCTCGCTTATATTTGGATTTCTATAATCATTTTCCAGTTACGATGATATAGTTGCCATATGCATCGACCGTGCATATTTTCCCGGCGGGAATAACCGTTGTCGTTGTCGGCTCTTCGATAATGGCGTTACCCAAAATGGTATTACCTGCTTTCAGTTTTAATCCGTCATAAATAATAGTCTCCATAAATCTGTTGCCGTAGTAACAGCGCCTTTTTCCAAGCAGTGCTGGTGAAGGGTCCTTTGTTCCCGCAACTATTTTTTTTAACGGCATCTTTTGTGATTTGATTTTTACGGTTAAGCGTAAATTTATCATTTCGATTGGTACCCAGGGCAGGGAAAAAGTAAATAGTTCTTTATGAAGCTCATGAAATTCCTTTTCCATCTGTTTGATATCCTGGCCGGAAATATCGGTGTCTGGTAAAGGTATTTCAAGCATATGGTATTGCCCCTGGTATCTGACTTCTACGGATTTTTGACATACCAATTTTTCCATAGATACAGAAAACGCCTCAAAGTCTTTTGAGGCTTCGGCAAGCATTTCCTGGTAATATCTATTAATTATCTGCAAATCAGCTTTATCAGTTTTAGTAAGATATGAGCGTAAATAGTCTCTACCGATGTCTAGGAAGAACATGCTCCAAGCGCAAAACGATGAAGAAAATCTGGGAATGATTGTTTTTTTTATGCCTAGAATATCCGCGACGAATGCGCCGCACATGGGGCCGCCCCCTCCGGTGGATAGCAGGTTAAAGTCCCTGACGTCATAGCCCTTGCGCGTGGAAATTTCGCTGATGGCATCAGCCATATTGGAATTAACTGTGTCAAATATAGCCTGTGCAGCCTCTTCGATATTCATTTTTAAAGGTACGGCGATTTTTTTAACGGCTGCCTTTGCTAAATCTAATTTCAGTTTTATTTTTCCGCTGCAGAAATTAACCGGATTGATGTATCCCAGGATTACAGCGGCATCAGTAACCGTAGGCTCGGTACCGCCCTGGTTATAGCAGGCCGGGCCTGGATATGCGGAAGCGCTTTGAGGACCGACACGGAGAAGACCCAGAGAATCTATCCAGCCTATACTGCCTCCGCCCGCGCCGATACTGGCTACGTCTGCCACCTTGATACCCAGCCTATCGTCACCCAGCCAATCTCCAATTTTTAGGCTGACCTGTTTATTCTTGACCAAGCTGGTGTCCCAGGTCGTCCCGCCCATATCACCGATGAGGAAATTTTCTTCATTAATAACATCGCCCAGAGATACTGCACCGGCAGGTCCGGCGGCCGGACCGGAGCCTGTAAGGTAGACTGGTTTATTAACAATAGCGACGACTGATTGAACGAACTGGTTAGCCTGGACAATGAGTAATTGATTAGTAAAACCAGCGTCTTTTAATTTTGTTTCCAGCACACTTAAGTATTTCTTGACTATAGGGCCTACTCCCGTATTAATGACACAGGTGCTTTCCCTTTCATATTCCCCCATTTTAGGAAGTAAAGTACTTGAACAGGTGATAAATACCCCATCCAGGTTATTTTTACAGATTTCCGCCGCCTTAATTTCATTAGCCGGATTAGCATAAGAATTAATAAAGCATATGGCGAGAGCTTCAACTTTTTCTTTCTTTATTTTTTCAATCACTTCCAGTAACTCTGCTTCGTTTATATGCTTGATTATTTCTCCAGAAGATTTGGTTTTTTCCTCAATAGTAAACCTGAGGTAGCGGGGAATTATCGGCTCATAGGGAGGGATGAAAGCGTCATACATTGACTTAGTTTCGATTTTTAAAGATCGGCGCATTTCAATGATATCCCGGAAACCCTTGGTGGTTATTAGAGCTGCCCGGGATAATTTCCTTTGGACCAAAGCATTAGTAGAAACCGTGGTGCCGTGGATAATCCATTCGGTTTGTTTCAGGAGGTTGTCTAAAGACATTTGAAAGTAATTTGCAGCTTCTTTAATAGTATTTACCACACCCTCGGAAAAATCCCATGGCGTCGTCGGTGTTTTGAATTCATAGAGCTTGCCTTGCCCATCGAGGACCATGCTTTCGGTAAAGGTTCCCCCAGTATCGATACATATTTTGAACATTTTTCCTGCCGTCTTTACTGATGTACGTCTATTTTATTTTTAGATTTCACTGTTGCTTGAGTTATTCGGGTCCAGCGGGAATTTAATCTGCCATTCCGGTATACCGAGTTCCTTTAAAACTTGTCCCCTTAGCTTCCAGAGATATGATGCTAGACGCTCGCACTGTTTTTTAGTTAATATGGAAAAAATCCTCTTATCAGTCTCGTTATGGAGTGATTGATTGAATACGTCAAGCCCTTTGGGGGTTAATTTTACTTCAATCCTGGATCTCCCGGAACCTTTATATTTTGATATGAGTCCCTCTTTCTCCATCCTTACCAGCATCTCAGTGACCGAGTGCAGTTCTCGGAAGAGCTGGCGTGCGATTTCAACCGGCGTGGCGCGGCCGCCGTTATTTTGTATACTCCAGAGTACGGCGCGCCGTTCGTTACTGATATTAAAACGGGCATAGTCCCTTTGCCTTGCCCTCAAGATGGCATCTTTAGTCTGGGCTATCATAACCCAAAGGGCAAAATATTCATCGGCAATAGGCCTGTCATTTTCTTTCGGCACTATTTACTCCTTTATCTTGAAAAGCTTTGCAGCGTTTTTGCCTAATATCAAGTCTTTTTCAACTTTCGTAATCTGCAGTTTCCGCACATACTCTATCCCTTTAAAAAACCACTCGCGCCTGAGAGGATAAGAACTGCCGTAAAGAATATGGCCGGCGCCAAGAACTTTCACAGCGCATTCCAGTTGTTCTTTGCCCCATTGCAAGGCGCCGGACATGTCAAAATAAATATTATTTTCAAGATAGTTCCTTACTTTGTCGGCAATATCGAAGCGTTCTACTTCTTCTTTAATACCCGCTTTTCTTGGCGCCAGCATGTTGGCGTACGCAAAAAATCCTCCGCCCAGCATGGAATGGATGAGCTTGAGATTGGGTAACTCTTCAAACATACCGCTGAAAAGTTCTCTACCGACTGCCGTTGCCTGATCGACACACCTGCCGTACTGGCGCCGTATATTGGTATATTTGATGAGGGAACCGTAGTCCACGGGAAGAGGCGTATGGTGTACCACGACCGGTACGCCAAGCTGGTTGAGTTTCTTGAAAAAAGGCTTAAATTCTGCTTCATCCAGGTAAAGTTTGCCGTAATGAGCAGCAAGTTGAACCCCGGAAAATCCTAATTCCTTAATACAACGTTCGACCTCTTTTAAACACGCCTTGGTACCCCACGGCGGCACAACAGCCAGAGCTAAAAACCGCCCCGGATACTTGTTCACATGTTTGGCCAGTTCGTCATTAACTACCTTACACATTTCCAGGGGTAGCCACTCCTGCCAGCATGGTATTCTTAATATAGCGATTTTAACGCCTGCTACATCCATATCTTTCAATTGTGTTTTGGGATCATACTGGTTTTCAGCATAATTTAAATTTTCGTAACCCTGGGGTTTTTCGATAACAATCTGCTGTAATTTAGATCCTGGAATAGTACAAACTTTAGCGTATTCGCCATAGGCGCATGGGACACAACCGATAAAAGAATCCCGTAGAGATTTATCACTAAACAGATTTTCCGGAAGCCAGTGCATATTAGCGTCGATAATCACCAGAGCCACCTCCTGTTTCAGGTATGAATATATTCGGATTTGGGACAACAATAATATACGTTTAAGAGTTCGTATACGTACTTATTTTACTTGATATTATAACATGGATGTCAATAGTTATTAAAAAATCTCAGATATTTTTATTCCTTATGTTGTAGGGGACACAACCAGGCAAGAAGCAATGCAAGATATCACGGAATACATCGAGATTTTCTATAACCGGCAGCGCCGGCAAGAAAAACTGGGATTCCTCTCACCAGCAGCATACGCCCAGAAATTCTATGCCGGACAATTGGCGACATGAAAGGTTTGGTGTCTATTTTTGACATCCTACCTCAAAGGGTATCAAATAAAGGTTAAAAAGAGAGCCTGTTTTTTGCTAACATTTTGCTAACCAATGCAATGATATGGGTTAACACTGGATGATATTTTAGCTTCAAAAAGATGTTTGACTAACTAACGCAAAAATACCATTCCGAACGTAAGACAACTATTTGGGACTTCTAACGTCTGTTCCGAAGACCGGTACTCTATCCGCTGAGCTACAGGCGCACGGATTCAGATTCA
>CAZXYV010000079.1:0-7575 GCA_964645025.1 uncultured Dehalococcoidaceae bacterium
TTCTGGAGCAAGGACGAAATCATCGTCAGCGCTTTTGAGGCCCAGCCCGTGCTCTTCTGGTTTGCCATGATAACCGTGTTCCTGACGGCTTTTTACATGTTCCGCGCCATTTTTATGACCTTCCACGGCCAGTACCGCGGCGGCGCTAAAGACGACGGCAAAGACCACCACCATACCCACGAATCGCCGTGGGTGATGGTCGGACCGCTGGTGTTCCTGGCCCTCCTGGCCATAGTCGCCGGCTGGTGGAACCTGATGGGCGGTTTCAATAGTTTTATGGGACATGAAGCAGAATCGGCGCAAAACGTGGGCGCGGCGTTATTCGGCGTTTTCACGCACACGGTAGAAGGCGTGCCCCTCCCGCTGATATCGCTGCTGGTAGCGCTCTTCGGCATCTTCAGCGCCTATGCCATTTATAATAAACAGTGGCTCAAGGCCGAGTCCCTGGGTAAAGCCTTCGGCCCGCTTTATACGATGGTCTTCCGCAAGTATTTCTTCGACGAGCTTTATGAAAACATCATCGTGAAGCTGGGCCTGATTAAAGGGCTTTTTAACGGCTTCGAGATTTTCGACCGGCGGGGCGTCGATGGGGCGGTCAACGGGGTGTCCGACGTCGTCATGGGCGGCGGCCGGGCCATCCGCCGTGCCCAGACGGGGCAGTTACAGCTTTACGGGCTCTTTATCGGCATCGGAGTGGTAATTATCGGTCTCTGCGTATATTTCTTCGGATAATAACAGGAGATATATAGTTGGATTATAACTTTTTAACGACGATACTCTTCCTGCCGGCGGTAGGCTCGATTGTCATCGCCCTCATATCTAAAAAAGATGACCGGCTTATCAAGCGCGTGGCCGCTGTATTTACGTTTATCCCGCTGGCCCTGGCAATATACCTTTTTGCCGCTTTCGACCGCTCGGCGTCCATGGCGGGGATATTCCAGTTCGAGGAAAAGTACCTCTGGATTGCCCCGCTCAACGCCTATTACCACCTCGGCGTGGACGGCCTGAGCCTGCCGCTGATGCTGCTGACCACCTTCCTCGGCTTCCTGGCGGTGCTTATCTCCTGGAAAGTCCACGAGAGGCCACGTCAGTTCTTCGCCTGGCTGCTGCTGCTAGAAACGAGCATCATCGGCGTCTTCGTCTCCCTCGACCTGCTGTTGTTTTTCATCATGTGGGAAATAGAGGTCATCCCGATGTACTTCCTCATCTCCATCTGGGGCTCGGGTCGCAAGGAGTACTCGGCAATCAAGTACGTGATATACACGCTGTTCGGCAGCGCTTTCATGCTGGCGGGCATTCTCAGTCTTTACTTCACCACCAACACCCTGAGCATGGTGGACATCGCCAACCAGGGCCTGGGCATGGTGCAATCGATAATGCCGGCCGCGGCCATCTTCTTCCTGCTCTTCGTCGGCTTCGCCGTCAAGCTGCCGATGTTCCCGTTCCATACCTGGCTCCCTGACGCCCATACCGATGCCCCCACCGCCGTCAGCGTCATGCTGGCGGGTGTGCTCATCAAGATGGGCGGCTACGGCATGATTCGCCTCTGCGTGAGCATATTCCCCCAGGTAGCCATCGACTACGCCCAGCCGTTGATTATACTGGCGCTCATCGGCATTCTCTACGGCGCCGCTGTCACCCTGATGCAAAACGACATCAAGCGGTTGATTGCCTACAGCAGCATCAGCCACATGGGCTACGTGCTGCTCGGTATCTTTACGCTGGGGCAGGTAAGCCTCACGGGCGCTGCGCTCCAGATGTTCAGCCACGGCATCGTGACCGGGCTGCTCTTCGCCATGGCCGGCCTGGTCATCCACAATATCGAGGTGCGCGACCTGCGTAAGCTCGGTGGCCTGGTGCGGCAGGTACCGGTGATGGCCGCCGTCTTCTCCATCGCGGGGCTGGCCTCGCTGGGGCTGCCCACCACCAGCGGCTTTGCCGCCGAGTTCCTCATCTTCCTGGGCGCTTACAGCAGCACCGTCGTCCCCTACGCGCAGGTCTACACCATCGTCGCTATCATCGGGGTCGTCCTGACAGCCGGCTACATTTTATGGATGCTACAGAAGACGTTCTTCGGCCCGGTCAAGGAGGAGTTCAACGCGGTCAAGGACGCCGACGGCCTGGAGAAGTTCTACATGTTCGTCCTGGTAGCGGTAATTATGCTGGTCGGTATCTACCCGGCCATTTTAACGGATGTCTTTAAACTCGGTATCTCGCCAATCGTGAAGCTGATTGGCGGTTAATAAAGGTTAGATAAAAGGAGAGCGGTACTTGGACCTGACGCTGTTCATACCGGAGATAACCCTGGCGGTCTTCGCTATCGCCGTCATCCTGCTCGACCTGGTGGTGCGGCAGAAGTCCTGGTTGCGGTCGGTAAGCCTGTCCGGGCTAGTCATCGCCGGCGGTGTCTCGATAGCGATGTGGGGCGGCGATTACTCCCCCCAGTTCAACAATATGCTGGCCGTGGACGACTTCGCCCTGTTCTTCAATGTGCTGTTCGCCGGCATCGCCTTCCTGGTTATCCTGGCCACCGCCGATTACGCCAGCAAGTTCGAGCACTTCCAGGGCGAATACTATGCCCTGATTTTAATCTCCACCCTGGGCATGATGCTCATGGCCGCTACTGCCGACCTTATTTCGCTTTATATCTCGCTGGAGCTGACCAGCATCTCCCTCTATGTGCTGGTCAGCCTCCTCAAAGATAAAAAGTCCACCGAGGCCTCGCTGAAATACCTGCTGCTCGGGGCGATAGCCTCGGCGGTGTTACTCTACGGCATGGCGCTGGTCTTCGGCTTCACGGGTGAGACGCAGTTGGGGGCGATTGCGCAGTCAATCCAATCAATGTCATTGAACTCGATTCTTGCCAGTCCGGCCCTGCTGATGGGCATCGTCATGCTCATCGCCGGCTTTGGCTTCAAGATTGCCGCCGTCCCCTTCCAGATGTGGGTGCCGGATGTCTATGAAGGCGCCCCCACGCCCGTGACCGCTTACCTTTCCGTCGGCAGCAAGGCCGCCGGTTTCGCCATCATCCTGCGCGTTTTTTACTCTGCTTTCGGCACGCCGGCGTGGCTAAGCCAGAACTGGGGCATGATTTTCGCCGTCCTGGCGGTTATCAGCATGATAATCGGTAATGTCGTGGCCATTCCCCAGACCAATATCAAGCGGATGCTGGGGTACTCCAGCATCGCCCAGGCCGGCTACCTCATGGTTGGGCTGGCTACCTTCGGCCTGGCGCCGGCTGCGGACATCATGGGGCAGAGCGGTGTGCTCTTCTTCCTCGCCAGCTATGCTTTGACCAACCTGGGGGCCTTTATCGCCGTTATCGCCATCTCCAACAAAATAAACAGCGATGAGATTGCCGACTTTGCCGGCATGGGTAAAAGGGCGCCGCTGCTGGCCCTGGCGCTAACCCTCTGCCTGGTTTCGCTCATCGGTATGCCACCGGCCGCCGGTTTCATGGCCAAGTTCTTCATCTTCCGCGCCGCCGTTATAAATGACCTGCTCTGGCTGGTGGTCATCGCCGTGCTCAATAGCGTTATCTCGGCCTACTACTATCTCCGCGTGGTCAAGGTCATGTGGCTGGGTGAGCCGGCTTCCCCGGAGAAAGTGCCGTCCTCTGGCGCGCCGCGCCTGGCGCTGTTCATCTGCTGCCTGGGCGTGCTGCTGCTCGGCATCATCCCCGGCCTGTTGATGAGGCTGGCCGAGATTGCCGGCAACCTGTTCCGGTTCTGATAATTGTCAGTATCATAGTACTTATCGCCCCCGCCCCACCCCATCCGGCCTTTTACCCTTGCTTCCTTTTAAACCAAGTTAATTTCCCTGGGTAAAAAGTATTAGTACTATTTCACCCCGTATCCCCCTACTAAAGGACTATTGGCTGTGACCCCCATATAAAAATACAATTATAAATAAATATCATCGAATATTCCTGGATTGGAGGAGATATTTTTTGCCAGTGTACCCTGGAACAGCTAAGAAAATATTAGCCACGGTCGTAATATTGCTGGCTTTTCTCCCGGGAATCACCGTAGCGGGCTTTGACGGTGCCCCGGTAGCGGCCGATGCCGGGCCTGACCTCATCGTGCCGAATATAACCCTATCACCCGCCGAGCCGGCCATTGACGACACGGTAACTATCACCGTGACCGTGAAAAACCAGGGGACCACCGGGGCCGGCCTCAGCTACGTCGTCTGCTATGCCGACAGCACCATCCTGGCCACGTTACCCATCAACCAGCTCGATGCCGGAACTATGGCGACGGTCACTTTCACCTGGAAGGCCGAGCCGGGTTCGCATAACATCAAGGCGGTAGCCGATTCCAGCGGCATAGTTGCCGAGACCAATGAGACCAACAACACCAGGACCTATACCCTCACGACACTGGCGGTGGACTTAATCATACAATCGATTACCTGGTCACCGGCCAGCCCGTCACGCGGCGATAGCGTGACTTTCAGCGTGGTTATTAAAAACCAGGGCAACGCCAGTTCACGCGCCACTAACGTGAATTTGTATATCGACGGTAGCTCCAGGGGCTACCAGGATATTACCGCCATCAACCCCGGCGCCACGGTCACCAGGACCTACAACTGGGTTGCACTGGCCGGCCAGCATGCTATCAAAGCTACTGTCGATGAATCTAATATTATCAGAGAAGGCAACGATACCAACAACGATAAAACGGTTACCTTCTCAACTTCTCCGCCGGACCTGATTATAGAAACAATCGTCTGGTCACCGTTAAATCCCTCGAAGAACGATACAGTCAGTTTCACAGCTACCGTGAAAAACCAGGGCAGCGGCCGCGCTGATGCCTGCCACCTCGGTTACTACGTCGATGGCGAATTTAAATCTACCTTGCCGGTCAGCGCGCTGGAAGCCGGTGTTTCAGTTAATATCAGCTTTAGCTGGACAGTTATATCTGAAAAACATGATATCAAGACAATCATCGACTATTATCAGAACATAACCGAGAGCAATGAGACCAATAATGAGATGACGGCCAGTTTCCAGACTCTCGTCCCTGACCTGACGGTCACCAAGATTACCTGGTCCCCGACGGATGCCGCTGTCGGGGATAGCGTTATCTTCACGGCCACGATTAGAAACCAGGGCGCCGGCAGGTCGGAAAGAAGCGGTGCGGTATGCTTTATTGACGGCGGCAATGTAGCCATACTGGATATTCCGGAAATAAACGCTGGTGCCGAGACGACCCTGACTTTTTCGTGGGTAGCGACGGGAGGCTCTCATGCTATTAGTGTCATGATCGACTTCAATAACATGCTGGTGGAGACCAGCAAAGATAATAACAAACTGACCGTGACTATTTCCATCATTCCCCCCGACCTCGTTATTCCGAGTATCAGCTGGTCACCGGCCAGCTTCGCCATCGATGACATCGTGACCTTCACCGTAACCATAAAAAACCAGGGGGGCGGCCGGGCCGATTCCTTCTACGCTGCTTATTATATGGATGATATCCAGCTGGCCCTGGACCTTGTTGTGAGAGTTGATTCCGGTACTTCCACTGACCGGACGTGTACCTGGAAAGCGCTTAACGGACGCCATATTTTCAAGGCGATTGCCGATTATAACAAATACATCACCGAGGAGGATGAAAACAATAACGTAACCACGGTGACCGTCGCCCCCAATATGCCGGATCTGGCCGTAGATACCATCACCTGGTCGCCGGCAGAAATTAAAGCCGGTAGCGATGTCACCTTCGATATTGTCATCAAAAACCTGGGGACATTGACCGCCGGCCTGACACGCGTCGCCTATTATATCGATGGCGCGGTAGCCGGCTATACCGATATCGGCCAGCTGGATGCCGGCGCGACGGTGACCGTGCCTTTCATCTGGAGTGCCACAGTCGGCCCGCATAATATCGAGGTCGTCGCCGATTCCTCTAATAAAATTTTTGAGATTGAAGAGACCAATAACACGAAAACCGTAAGTGTGCCCCCACCCGACCTGATTGTCCAGGGTATCACCTGGTCGCCGGCGGGTGCTACCACGGGAGACAAGGTAACTATCACGGCCACCATTAAAAACCAGGGCAACGGCCGGTCTCAAAGCTCACAGATGACCTGCTATATCGACGGTATGGCCATCGCTACCAGGGACCTGCCGGAGATAGACGCCGCCGGTTCCGTAACGGGGACTTTCGATTGGACAGCCACTGCCGGCAAGCACAGGATAAAGGTAACCGCCGATGTTAATAACCGCGTTACCGAGGTCAATGAGACCAATAATGATATCGAGACAGATTTCGCCACTCTGACGCCCGACCTGGTTATCAAAGATATCGGCTGGCTCATGGAGAACCCCCTGACCGATGATAAGGTCGCTTTCACGATTACGGTCAAGAACCAGGGCACCGGTAACGCCGGGGCATCCAATATGACATATTCCGTAGATAAAATGCCCGCCGTTACTGTGAGTATCGCCGCGATACCGGCCGGAAATACCTCCGCCTTGACTTTCACCTCCTATGTTAAAGCCGGCCCGCACATGGTCGAGGCCACCATAGACACAGATAACAAGATTAGCGAGCTCAATGAAACCAACAACACGGGTACTTTCTCTTTCTCGACCATCACCCCGGACCTTACCATCAAGACGATTACACTTACGCCGGCGGCAGCCCTCCCCGGCGATAATGTCACCATTACGGTCAAAGTAGAGAACCGAGGCAGAGAAAAAGCCCTGAATATGAAGCTATCTTTATCTATTGATGGTTCTACCGCAGGCTCGGCGGACATTAAGGAGATAGATGTAGGCGCGATTATCTCTCAAGATTTTAGCTGGAAAGCCACGGCCGGTAATCACGAGATAAACGCTTACGCCGATATCGGCAATCTTATCCTCGAAAGCAACGAGACCAACAACTCCAGGTCCCGCACCGTAACTATCGAAAAACCGGCGGCGACAGTGGCGCCTAAACCCGCCAATCTCTCCACCGCCTCGACAGCCGATAAAGGATTTATCGCGAGCTGGTGGTGGCTGCTCCTGCTAATCACTGCCGTCCTTGGCGGTGCGGCTTTTTTCTCGGCGCTAAGGTCCTTCAGGAAAGGCTAGACAGTTTCGACTCGTGGTCAATAAAAACGCCCCGGCACGTAAAGTCGGGGCGTTCTATTCTCTCAAATAATTTTATGCCGGTGGTTAGATTTTACCGAACATCTCCTCGAGGGCGGCCTTGTCCAGTATCTTGCCGGTCACTTTCTGCGGGTCGGCGGCAGCTACCATGGCCGGATATTTCTGCCAGATTATCGTCTCTTCAAAATTGCTGGTATCCTGGCCTTCCATAAAGCCCATGACGATATCGGTCTTGACGAAGTAAGGACGGACGCAGGTGATGGCGATGCCGGTCTCCCGCCGCATCTCCCTGGCCACGCCGAGGGTAAACCGCTCCACGCCGGCCTTGGTCACGCCGTAGGCAATATTCATGCGGATTTCCTTGGCCAGGATGGAGGATACGTTAATCACCATGCCGCTTTTCTTTTCCAGCATGTGCGGCAAGACAACTTTCGTGCAAAGAAAGACGCCATCCAGGTTGACGGAGAGAATCA
>CAZXYV010000080.1:0-7568 GCA_964645025.1 uncultured Dehalococcoidaceae bacterium
GGAGGAAAAGAGGAAAATCTTCGTCGATAATGCCCTGAGCTTGCTGAGGATACCTCTGTAAGAAACAAGAGATGAGATTGTCGTCAGTCTTGGGAATCTCTAAAGCATGCTGAACGATAGATCTGGCTTCCTGAAAGGGAAGACACGCTAATTGAAAAACGTAACATTGTTTCCGGTGGAGTTCGACTCTCCCGAAAAAAGGTTTCATTATATGGCAGGACGGAGTCCAAGAAGGTTTCAGATACTCTGCGAGTCATTTAGACTTGAAAGCCGACTATATCTATATAAGGATCAGGATATTCCAGCAAATGATTGCAATATAGCCTAAAAGAAATAAAGAACTAAAAACAGTCGCCAGTTTGGGGTGACGCCTATAAATGTTCCATATGTAAAGTGCAGCCAGAAGCCCACCTAATATCTTAATGGATAACAACTTACCTTCAAAAACCCAGTATTCAAGAAACGGATTACCTTCTCGAGCAAAGTTACCATGAACAAGATGATTTGTGATAATACCGTCAGCTATTATGGCGGCAAATAATGAACCGAGCAGTATTCTTATCTGGTACGTGCGGTTTGAAATATATGACTTTAAAGTATCCATAAAAACGAAATTTAAAAGACTATGGTTCGGATAAGATATCACATTGAATGTTGTCACTATTTGAAGGAGTTCTTGTATGTATCAAGATATCCTGAAAATCATTGGAAAATTCATAAACGGTACCGCAGAATTTACACCTTCCAATGCTTGTGTGACCGTTAGGTGGATCAATGATCCAGTGATGAGTACATTGTTTTTGTCCGATGGTTTTTTCTAACATAGATAACAAATATAATGTATATATTTTTATGAATTATATCTATACTTGGAAGCCATGGCAATATTACTTATGTGTGAATAATAAGTAGTACAAGAGTACTTGATTAAGAAAAATAGGGTGTTGTGACCTAAAACAGAACGGATTATTGACAAATTGAAGCAAGCTGATTGATATTCAGCCATTTTTCGATATATCGTGTTTCCGGTGGATTTCGACTCCCTTGTTTCTCCACTTGTTAATAGACTATAATCAGGTACGTCTCCACCGCTTCCTGGGTTATTAGCCATCTTCTCCTGAGGCTATATTAACTACAATAATGAAGTAAGCAGTGGTATCAATATCACGGGCAGGTCAAAGACTCTAAGCCAGATAAAAGATCAAAAGACCGGTCGAGATAGACGAAAAAGCTAAGGCGCCTGATAGTTAAGTAATATTGAGAAAGGGGGAACATGATGGCAGACCAGAAAGCCGACCTAGTTGCCATAGTTGGCAAATACAATGTTTTGGATGCCCCGGAAATACTGGATTGCTACGCCAGGGATATGAGTTTTGCCCAATTAACGAAACCCCGGTTCGTGGTAAAACCGGGGAACGTTGAGGAAGTTCAGAAGATAGTCAACTGGGCTAACGGGACAAAGACACCGCTGGTGCCAGTAAGTTCCGGTCCCCCGCATTTTCATGGTGATACCGTACCATCTGTACCGGAAGCACTTATTGTGGACCTCAGTGCTATGAAAAATATCATAAGCATTAACCGCAGGAACAGGATAGCCATTATAGAACCTGGGGTGACTTATGGTAATCTACAGCCAGCGCTGGAAAAAGAAGGGATGATGCTCTCAACTTCACTGCTCCCACGGGCAAATAAATCAGTAATAACCAGTCTTTTGGAAAGAGAGCCTAGGCTGAACTGCCGTTACCAGTGGTCATCTCTGGAGCCTCTGCGTTGTGTCGAAATAATATGGGGGGATGGCAACAGGATCTGGACTGGTGATGCGGGACACGATGTCCTAAATCTGGAACACCAGTGGGCACGTGAGAAAAGGCAAGTAGCTCCAGTAGGTCCGGGCCAAGCTGATTTCTACAGGTTCCTGTCTGCTGCCCAGGGGAGTATGGGTATTGCTACGTGGGCATCGCTAAAATGCGAAGTATTGCCCCAGCTTCACAAGCTCTTCTTCGTACCTGCTAAAAAACTAGATAGCCTGCTCGATTTTACTTACCGACTCCTGAAGTTCAGATATGCTGACGAGCTTTTTGTAATGAATAACACCAATTTAGCATATGTGTTGGGAGAAAATTCTGAACATTCTGAAGCGCTAAAGGAGCAGCTTCCACCATGGGTGGTCGTAGTTGTCATCGCCGGGCGTGATGAACTACCTCAGGAAAGAGTTGAGTTCCAGGAAAAGGATATCGAAGAAATTGCGCGCGATTTCGGGCTAGAGCTTTTACCGGCAGTACCCGGAGCAACTGGTGCACAGGTATTGAAAGTGATAATGAATCCTTCGCCGGAGCCATACTGGAAAAATCGCTATAAGGGTGGCTGCCAGGATATCTTCTTCGTCACTACACTGGACAGGACTCCTGATTTTTTGAAGACCATGTACGCGACGGCAGAAGCATCAGGCTACGCGGTATCAGATATAGGTGTTTATCTTCAGCCCCGGCACCAGGGCGTGAACTGTCATTGCGAGTTCAATTTGCCTTATAACCCAGATGTGCCACTAGAAGTATCCCGGGTTCGGGAGCTTTATACCGGCGCCAGCGAAACACTGTTAGATCGAGGGGCTTTCTTCACCCGGCCTTACAACATCTGGGCAGATTTAGCTTTCCAAAGAGACGAACATAGTGCTTCCATGTTAAAGAAAATTAAAGGCATATTCGACCCGAACGGAGTGATGAATCCGGGCAAACTATGTTTTAAATAAAGGAAACGGAGGAACGATAGAAAATGGCGCTGGAAGATTATAGAGCTGACCAGGAAAGATGCAGCCTTTGTTCCTATTGCAAATGGATTCCGCAGGACAAAATTAAGAGCTGGAGATTTGCCAAAGGCTGCCCCAGTATCGCCTATAGCAATTTTAACTCTTACTCGGCGCGGGGACGGTTCGCTGTTGCCAAGTCGCTCCTGGACGGCAAGATCAGCTATACCGATAGAGTTCTGGACATAATTTATAAAGACCTCGGCTGCGGTTCCTGTGATGTGAGCGATAAGGTGTGCCGCTATAACCTGGAGCCGTTGCAGAACCTTCTAGAATTGAAAGCAAGAGCTGTAATGGATGGCCAGCTTTTACCACAGCATATACCTATCATTGATAACCTCAGAAAAGAGGATACGATGATGCTGGGGATGGTCAAAGACAAACGCGGTGAATGGGCAAACGGGCTGAACGTTAAAGACCTGACAAGGGAGAAGGCGGAGATTGCCTTTTTTACCGGCTGCCGGTTCAGTTATGATAAAGAGCTGTGGAAAGTACCACGGGCGGCGATAAGTCTGTTTAATCAGGCGGGTGTTGATATTGGCATCATGGGCGGGGATGAGAAATGCTGCGGTAGCCGGGCGTATCAGATGGGCTACCGGGAGGAATTTATCCAATGCGCCGAAAAAAACATCGCAGCCTGGAAAAAAGCAGGTGTTAAAACTGTGGTCACATCCTGTTCCGATGGATATTTTGCCTTTAAGCGTCTGTATCCCGAGCTGGGCTCTAAAGTGGAAGTCCTGCATACCGTGGAGTTCGTCGACCGTCTCGTCAAGCAGGGAAAACTACGGTTGCATAAGGCTGTTCCCATGAGTGTGACCTATCATGACCCCTGCCATCTGGGCAGACAGGGAGAGCCGTATGTCCCTTGGAATGGCAAGGAAAAGAAAATCCTTAACCAGGTGGTGATATATGACCCGCCCAGGCCGAGGTACAATGGAGCCTGGGGGATTTATGATCTGCCCAGAGACGTGCTGAAGAGCATCCCGGGGTTGAAGCTGGTGGAGATGGAAAGGATTAGAGAGTATGCCTGGTGCTGCGGTGCCGGCGGAGGTTGCAGAGATGCCTATCCTGAGTTTTCTGCCTGGACTGCCGGGGAAAGGATTGAGGAAGCAGAATCTACCGGGGCTGATGCTCTGGTAACCGCCTGCCCGTGGTGTGAACGTAACTTCATCGATGCTGTCACTTCCGGCAGCCGGAAAATGAAGGTTTTTGATATTATCGAGCTGGTACAGCAGGCGATTTAAAGAAGGAGGTTTTATAATGACGCTTTCAAAAGATATATATAAAGAATTTGAAGATGTTGTCGGGCCGGATAATATCTCGGACGACCCCGCGGTACTGGACTCATATGTAACTCCCATGGCACAAGCCCAGCATCACATGGGGCCTGCTTACGGTGTAACCACGCCAAGAGGTCTGGCCGTCTTAATGCCCGGAAGCACTGAGGAGGTGCAGGCGATAGTTCGGATATGTAATAAGTACCAGATAAAATTCAAAGCTGCCAGCACATTCTGGACATCCCGTGCCAACATTTCCGACGATTATGCCATCACGCTGGACATGAGACGCATGGACCGGATCCTGCAGATAGATGTCAAGAACCAGTATGCCGTCATCGAACCTTATGTGATAGGTGCCACACTCCAGGCTGAGGTGATGAAGGTTGGCCTGAATGCCACTATCATAGGGGCTGGCTCCAGCTGCTCTCCCCTGGCCAGTGCCTGCTCCAACGGTGGGCCATCGCCCTTCGCCTTATTCGGCGGACTTACCCGTGAAAACCTGCTTGCTTTTGAATGGGTCACGCCCACAGGTGAGATTTTCAGGTCAGGGTCCCTGGGCTCAGAATTGGGCTGGTTTTGTGACGATGGGCCGGGTCCGGGTCTCAGGGGCTTAATCATAGCCGGCCAGGGAAGTATGGGGGCTATGGGCGTATTCACCAAGTGCGCTATTAAGCTTTTTCCCTGGCCGGGGCCACCAGAATTACCGTCCGAAGGAATTATACCTGCTTACAAAGCGGTGCTACCGCCCAATATTACGGGGCATACGTTATGCTGGCCATCATGGGAAGCTTACGCAAATGGCCTATACAGGATATGGGATAGCGGAATAAGCGGCTACTATGCCCACAGGCAATACACTATGTTCGGCAGGAACCTTAAGGCAGCGATGATTAAAATCCTTACCGACCCGCACAAGACGCTCAGCGACCTCGAGGTACTGTTGCAGGACCCGGTACTACGCCAGAAGAACGAAGAAATGAAGCATGATTTCCAGATTATTCTTGCCGGCATGACGCAGAGAGATATCGCATGGCAGGAGAAGGTTCTGGATAAAATACTGGTCGAGACTGGGGGGTGGAAAGCATCATTAATGGAAGAGCCGGATATTAATAACTGGAGTCTTCTCTTCCTGCTGCGGTTAGGGCATAAGAACCTGAATTTCGTTTTCGCCGGTGGCTACGAGGGGGGATTTGGGATTGGTGGAGTTCCGGATTATTCGTGTCCGAAGGTTGAAACTGCAGCGGAATTCAAACGGAAATGGGAGCAGGAACACGACGCCTTCGCTGCAGCCGGAGGTGATTGTATGATGGGGGGGATGGCAGGTATCGGCGGTGGCGGTTTAACTGCCTGGGAGAACTTTTACCATTTTGATTCGCATGATGAAAAATCCGTGAAAGAAACACACGAATATTTCGAAGTGTCCTCTAGGTTCGGTATAGAAAATGGCCTGGGCGCCATGGAAAGAATGTACTCTAACTCTAGGCATGATGATGGCTACGCATTAACTAAAGAGGAGCAGGAGAAGAAGCTGTCAACTTCAGTACAGCCGCTAATCTACGAATACCAGTGGAAAATAAGAGAGTTTCTTAATCCCAATCACCTTGGAGATGCTTATTACGCCACGCTGGAACCGAAAAAATAATAAGACGTTAGAACGTTAGTCGAAGAAACAAGGCTATACACAACGATTTACCTTGGGAGGGACTTGAAATAAGTTAGGATGATGAAAATTTGTTAAGGAAGGACGATTATTGGAAACCACCGGAATCGCCCAGAAAGCCATTCAAATATTATTTCCGGTATCGTTCGACTCTCCCGGGGTTGTTTTACGAGAGTGTCTAAATTGGTACATTTCTATTTTCGGGGGTAAGGTCAGTGCGACTCTAGACAATTAATTTTCGATAGGGCTCATTTACTAAGATTGTCAGTCTTGAAAAAATCCGAAATGAATATGCTGCCGGATACTACGCCTTCAGAATCTCTTTATGCCTCAGGGCGCGTTCGAGGGAGGGCCGCATTTTCATCTCGCGGAATTCTTTGATGGCGAAGTCAAGGTGCTCTAATGCCTCTTTCTTTTCCGCCGGGTAATGCTCCAGCAATAGCTCCGCAAGCTGGAGGCGCGTTAGGGCGAGCTCCGGCCGGAAGGGCATTTCCGTGCAGACCCTGATGGCTTCCTGGTAATGCTTACGGGCTTCATCATAGCGCCCCAGCAGGGCCGCCGCTCCGCCCAGGTGACGGATGATACAGGTGGGGAAGCTAACGCCGGTAGTATAGAGGCCGGGGACGGTCAGGCGTTTTAGTAGTAGTTCAGCGGCCGGGCGGTGGCCTACAATTACCGCTGCCTCCAGGAACAGGGTTTCCACCCAGATACGCGTCTCGTCTTCCGCTGAGCCGAAGCCGGGGCGCCGCACCACGTATTTATCCAGGATTTCCGAGACCTCTGTTTTGCGTCCCAGGTAGGCCTGTATCCAGCCGAGTACCGCAAATGCCGTCGGAGAACCACGCCCCAACTCACCTTCAATCTTCTCCAGATTCTCGCCGCGATACACACAGGTTCTATAGTAAGGGTGGCCAAGTTGAGTTCTAGCGATTCCTGTCATGCCGATTTCGTTGCTATGGGACAGCGTTTTTTCGACTATGGCCAGAGCGTCGTCGAGACGGCCATCTATGACAGCTATTGTTGCATCTGTCGACGCCGATTGTATCTGAAGGCGTGGCTCCGAGGTGAGTGTGGCCTTGGTTTTCACCTCTTTGGAGACTTCCTCGGCGCGCTGCCGCTGCCCTGAGGCAAGAAAGATACCTATACCAACACTGTTACCACCCGCACGGACCTCTTCGGCCACGTGCAATATCTCTTCGAAGTGCTGCGGCGCCGAGCAATAATTAAGAAAGAAAGGGGCAATAGTCAGAAATGTATTTCGATCGCCGAGACGGCGAGCCAGAGCAAGAGCCTGACTGTAAAGTTTATATCCCGCTAAATTATTACTCTTGACGTATTCCACGTGTCCAAGAAAACCATCAGCAAAGGCACGCTCTTTAGTATCGGGACTTGCGTAATGGTTGAGACGCTCTATCCACTGAATCATCTCTGGAGGAATAATATTTACACCTTGTTCGTTGCCAATAGCCCACCCAGCCGCCATGCAGGCCCGAGCTGCCCTTGAGGTGTCGCTGATACTTTCAGCCAGGGCAAACGCCGCCGGCGCTTCGATGTCAATAATACGCCTGACGTCCGGAACAGAAAGCAAAGTATCACATAGCGACAGCAGCAGGTCGCATTGCTTGGCCTTATCATCGGGATTCAGCACCTTCTGCACTTTGATAGTTTGGTCTAATAGCCTTGCCGCCTCGCCATAAGCATAGACATCCATGGCCCGTTTGGCGGCCAGTTCACCATACTGAACCGCCTTGGCCAGGTCGGCGGTGTCAGTGGAGTGGGAAAAGTGCTCGGCCAGCTCGGAGGCATGCTCCCCCAGGCGCTTGGC
>CAZXYV010000081.1:0-4588 GCA_964645025.1 uncultured Dehalococcoidaceae bacterium
AAAGGGACGCCGCACTTCCCTATTGTCTGCAATAAAGTGGATAAGCCTTACCGCGCCGTCTACATAGGCCTCGGCGCTAGATACGAAAGCTCGCCGGCAGACTGACCCGGTTACGGTACTATTTTACCTGACCCACCACCGAATCGCCGGACGGGTGAATGTCCATCATCAGCATCGGTCTGGTAAGTTTGACCGCGCCCCCCGGCCAGTGCGGCAGGAATGGAGGCGTGATTACGGCCGTCGGCTTGGTGAAGGAGTGCCTTTCCATCTCCTTGCCCATGCATATCTCGAATTCCGCGTCCATCTGGCTAAGGTCGTTGGTATCCGCCCCCAGGAAGAGCATGACCTGGGTGTTGGCATGGGCATGCGGTTTATCGGGGTCTGGGCAGAGGCGGTAAGGCGCTTTCTTGATGTTTTCATATATCAGGGTGAAGTTAATGCCCACGTCATTACCGCGGACAAAGGACACTGAGCCGCCGCCATCGTCCCTATTCTTCGGGCCGTAGTACCAGGCTGCCTTGCGCCGGAAAGTGAGCGGCATCACATGTTTACCGTATCTCGACCGGAATCCCACCGGCTCGGACGGTTTACGGTCGGTAGCGATAAGCTTCTCTTTATATGCCGGCGCCAGTGAAACCACCATGAAGATGATGCGTTTATCCATCCTGGTAATGGTCGCCGGGAAATGGGGCATACCTTTGGGGATAGCCACGGCGGTCGAAGTGGTAATCACGTGAGTATTCATTTCCTCGCCCAGGCATAGCTCGACTTCCGCTCCCAGCTCGCTCAGGTCATTCATATCGGACCCCAGCCAGAGCATAATCTGGTCGAAGTCATGTATGTGCGGCCGGTAGGGTTCCTGACCCATTTTACCGGCGGCCCAGCAAGCCCCGTATTGAATATGGACATCCAACCCCAGGAACTTGCCATCCATGACTGTTCCCTGCCGGTAACAGCCCTGTCCCTGGTCTTGAAACTTAAGACTTTTCACATATTTCCCGTATTTAGTAGCTGCCATGACTCAATACCCTCCCGCAAATAATGGATATAAATTCGTCACGATTATATTCTTTTTTCCGGCTGTAAGCAATGCCGTTATTAATATCGGCCGCGGGTGATTTTACCGGCCAGACCCAGCCGTGTTAAGAGAACATCAAAGGCGCCGCACCGCGCTTTCAGAAGCTCCGCTTCCTCAAAGAGGCCGAGGTTCCCTCTACGACCGAACCTGTTTTCAACGTAACTCCGCGCAATATGGTTGAAAGCTCTGGCCTGCTCCGGAAACGCGGCTGCAAGCTCAGCGGCAAATTCTAAAGGAGTCTGCTGTGGCCTGGGGCCGAGTCTGACCATCGCCGCCAGATGGCACATTTTATCGTACGCTAAAGAAGCGAATTCGTTCCGGTTAACGTGCCAGAGCCAGCGATAGAACGATGACCTCAGTACCAGCACCGGAGTTACCAGGACGGCGAGTATAAGCGCCCCGGCGAAGATTATCAGTAGCGCCAGCCCGAGTTCATCGGCGAAGAAAAAAGGCCCGCCAGTGTTTGTTTTTTTCTCAGATGTATCTTCCGTGACATCCGGTAGGTCCGGTATCTCCGGTGGCAGGTAGGTCAGCCACACATCCCACAGCGGCAGTTGCGCGATGGCCTCCTCCGATACCCATGGCGTCTCGATGGCTACCCCGCTGCCTGCGCCGCCGGGAGTCGCCTCCAGGTCTACCCAGCCGTACCCGTTGAAATAGACCTGCGTCCAGGCATGATAATGTTTGTCCCGTAAGATGTATTCGCCGACCTCCTTACCCGGTTCGCCCGGGAGATAGCCGACGGCCAGTCTGGTCGGCACGTCTACGGAGCGGAGCATCACCGCCATCGCCGAAGCGTAGTAAAGGCAGAAGCCGGCCTTCTGTTTAAATAGAAAGCTCTCCACGCCATCGACATTCTTCGGCGGAGCCTCAATTTTCTCTTTATAGGGGATTTGAGCCAGATACCTATTTATGGCCAGCACCTTTTCATAAGGCGTCCCGGCATTCCTGGTGATGTTCTGGCTCAACTGCCTGACGTTCTCGGGGAAATCCGCCGGTAGCTGGAGGTAATAATCGGCGACAGCCTGCGGATAGCCCCCGCCGGCTCTGGATAAGGCATTGGTAGACGGTGTAAACATCCGAGAGGTGACAGTGTAACCTTCACCGGGCCTCAAGATGCGCGGCATCCTGACCGCGATAACATCGCCGGCGCTGACCGCCACCAGTGCGGGATTATCCGAAGATATAAAGCTACCGCCCATAAGCAGGATGTCCGTCTTAAGATTGGCGCTTACCTTATAGGTCGTTGCGGCGGGTCCGGAAGGAAGCTCGCCGCCGCCCCAGAGCACCTTCTGGTCCAACAGGTAATCGCTGGTCGGACTATTTTCCCAGCCCCGGGCCGTATAAACATCATAAACGTGCACCCGCCAGTAAGACGGCCGCGTTGACCTGACGATGAAATCTATTTTATCGCCCTGGTGCCATTCCCCCTCAAAAGCCTGCTCGCGGTGCGTACTGCTGGTGCTGACAGGCTGCTTCGCCGGCACGGCGTTGAAGAAATTGAGCCGCGATTGCTCAATATCTTTTTTCCAGAGCGTGTGGGTAGCGATTAAAGTCTGGAGCTCCGGGATACGTAACTCCGGCGTCAACCGGGCGATGGCACCGGCCAGGACGACGATACAGAGTAACGCCGCCCCGATATAGGCCCAGGCTTTCCGGCTATATCGTGTCACATCGGGGTGCTTTGTCATACGGACATGGGTCACCAGAAGCGCCGCCGCTAAAATATAGAGGCCGAGGTAGAAATAATACCCGTCCGTGAGGTTACTTAAATTCACCAATACGACTAAAGCACCCAGAGAGACTCCCACCCAGGCATCACGCCGCCTCACCAGAAACCATGTTGATATATAGCTGATCAACCAGGTCAACAGAACGAGAAATACCGCGAAAGACAGATTCTCCGTTCCGGCTGGTGCGGTATCCGCGGCCTGCCCCCACGACTGCATAGCCGCCATCAGCTGTGAAATCCTCGAACCTATATCCGGCGCAGTCATCAGATTAAGCGCCTGCCACATGGTCATCAGCAGGCCAATAAATACTATCAGGATGTGGACAACCACGCCGGGGAGCCGTCTCCTTGCCAGCCACCATGTGACCATCACCGAGATAATGAGCGTCAGCGTTAAAGAGGGTTGAGGGGTAATCCACCGCGCCTGCTCAACGGAAAGCACGGCTATCTCCAGGGTAATGAAGAGCAGGATAATATTTACCACTACCGGCCCACTTGCCGCCCACGATTTAACCCGGTATGGTTCTGCCAACCGCGACGGTGATTCCTCTACGCGAAGAGGTCTCTGTTTTTTATTGTCTTTAGCCATAGCTATACCTTAATCTCTATATGTATCATACCCGTGAATAGTTCAACCGGCTATCCAGCGCCCTCGATATTTCCGACCCGCGCCGCATGACATAGACGTGCAGGCCGCTGTTAATAAGGCTGCGGGCCATACCTTCCATATCGGTTTCGCCACCGAAGCTGAGGGAATCAAGTAAAATCACCGTGACGATGACACCGTAGTTCATCGCCCGGCGCAGCGGCACTACCACTTCCCGGTTTCCCGGAGGCATGATAACGACGACAGCCGAGCCGGCCTCGAAACGCTCCGCCTGGGAAGTCAGGAGGGTATCCATCGGTATCTCGCCTTCCGCCTTCATCAAAGCCAGAGCGAGCAGTATTTGATGCAAGTGTGCCTCTCCCATTTCAGGCAGGCAGAGGTAAGACCGGTCACCCGCGGCCATAAGACCCACCTGCTTCCCGCTGGCGATATACTTTTTTGCCAGCGAGGCGGCTATCGTGATGGCGTATTCCTCGGTCGTCTCATCGCCTTCTCCCCAGCGGGAAGCCCGGTGCATATCCGGAATAATCCAGATGTTCTTGAAATTATAGCTGGAGCGGTCAGGTTCGAACTCCTTGACCATGAGCCTGCCGGTATGCGCCGTGGTGTGCCAGTGAATGTGCTGGAGACTATCGCCGCTGGTATAATCGCGTACGCGGGCGGCGCTGGGTCCGGCCTCGCTGGCCATCCAGTGGCGCGGGCTCTGCCCCGGCTCCTGACGGGGCAACGCCTGAAAGTAAGGCAACTCCAACGTCTCCGGGTAAACGACCACCTCATAGTACTCGCCCAGGTGTTTTTCCGCCGGGAAAAGGCCGAGCGGGTCGGTGACCTTGACGTTGAGTCCGCCGATACGGTATTGCCCCCGGCGCCGGCAACCGGCCATGGTGCGCCAGCTATGGGAATCATGCGGGGAAAGGCTGAGTGACACGGCATTACGGTAGCCGGGCATATCCGTATCTTCCCGGACTTCAACCAGGGGAGTGGGAAGCCGGCTGTGGTTCGATACCGTAAACTCCTCTTCCAGGGACTCGCCTACCTGGCAGCGGTCGGAGGGTTTTTTGACCTGTCCGTCAATCGCGCGGATGCTCAGACGGGACCAGATATAGCTGAGCAACAGCACGACGGACGCCAAGATAAAGAAACGCCACAGCCAGGTAAAGCCGCCGGCTAA
>CAZXYV010000081.1:4688-7565 GCA_964645025.1 uncultured Dehalococcoidaceae bacterium
TCGCGTCCCTGAATCAGCGCCCGGGCCTGGGAAGTGCGGAAAAGGGCGAGCGAGCCACGGGGTGAGGCCCCGAGATATATCGATGCATGATGGCGTGTTGCCTCTACCAGGGAGACGATATACTGCTTGACGAGGTCATCCACGTAAATCTTTTTCACCGTTTCCTGGAGCATTAAAACATCGTCACCGTCCACGACGGGGCCGATTTGCTCGATGGGATGGATATACTGCTGCTTTTCCATGATGGCAATCTCTTCTTCCGGGGTCGGGTAGCCGATATTAATCCGCAGCAGGAACCTATCGAGCTGCGCCTCCGGCAGGGGAAAGGTGCCCTCATATTCGATGGGGTTCTGGGTGGCCAGGACGTGGAAAGGCGCCGGTAATTTCCGCGTAATACCCTCGACGGTAATTTGCCTCTCTTCCATGGCTTCCAGCAGGGCCGATTGCACTTTAGGCGTGGCCCGGTTGATTTCATCCGCCAGCACAATCTGGGCGGTTATCGGCCCGGGGTGAAACTCGAAGTCGCCGAGCTTCTGGTTATAAACCGTGACCCCCGTAATATCCCCCGGCAGCATATCCGGCGTGAACTGAATGCGTTTAAAGGTGCAGTTAATTGATTTTGCCAGGCTCCGGGCCAGCATCGTCTTGCCGACGCCCGGGGCGTCCTCGATAAGCAGGTGTCCCTGGCTGATTAAGGTGATGACCGCCAGCTGTATCGCCTCCGGTTTGCCCACCATGACCTTCTCGATATTATTGATTATTTTTTCTGCCAGCTGCCGGGCTTTACTTAAGGTACTTTCCACTTTTTACTTTGCTCCATCCAGGGCACCTAGCACAATTCGATTGATACAGTCCCCCTGATTTGAGTATAACATAATGTAAAATTACTAACAAAAGCCATGCACGCCGGTAATTACCTATGCCGTTACCTCAGCTTTACTCCGAAGCTGAATTATGTTATAATCAAATGGATTGATTAGCGAATCATCGGTGAGCTTATTAACTAGGTTTTTTAACTACAGGCCATTCAGGTTAGGCCGTTCCCCTGAGACTGAGTTGTCCTGTTTTTTTAGTGAGGGTTTCTGATGCAGGCTAACAACAATCCCAAAAAAGAGAAAAACTTTAATGTCGGCGAATACACCGCCAAGGATATTCTCGTCCTCGGCGGTCTGGAAGCGGTGCGGCGGCGTCCCGGGATGTACATCGGCAGCACCGACCAGCGCGGGCTCCAGCACCTGGTCTACGAGATTGTCTATAACAGCGTCGATGAAGCTATGGTCGGCTGCTGCGACCGGATTATCACCACCATCAAGAAGGATAAATCCGTCAGCGTCATGGACAACGGCCGCGGTATCCCGGTAGGAATTCACCCCACCACCAAGGTATCCGCCCTGGAAACGGTCATGACGGTTCTCCATGCCGGGGCTAAATTCGGCGGCAAGTCTTATACCGTATCCGGCGGCCTGCACGGCGTGGGCGCCTCGGTGGTCAACGCCCTTTCCGAGTGGTGTACGGTTGATGTCCGGCTTAACGGCAAGGTCCACCACCAGGAATACCGGCGCGGCGTACCGGTAGCGCCGGTGAAAGTCATCGGTAAGGCCGTGGACACCGGCACCACCGTTACTTTCCTCCCTGATAAACAAATATTCGGCGATTTCAGCTATGATTTCGGTGTCATCAGCGATCGCCTGCGGGAAGTAGCCTATCTCAATAAGGGCCTGGAAATTACCCTTATCGACGAAGAAAAAGACCTGGAGCAGACGTTCTACTTTGAAGGCGGCGTGACCGGCTTTGTCCGCCACCTCAACCGTAACCGCATCGTACGCAATCCGGCGCCCATTTATATCACCAAGTCGATGGACAGCACCGTTATCGAGGTAGCCGTCCAGTATAATGACGGCTACAGCGAGTCCGTTTTCAGCTTCGCTAACTGCGTTAATACGGTAGACGGAGGCACCCACCTGACCGGCTTCCGTTCGGCGCTGACCCGCGTCATGAACGACTACGCCCATAAAAATAAATTCCTCAAGGACGATGACCCCAGTCTCACCGGCGACGACGTACGGGAAGGGCTTACCGCCGTGGTCAGCGTCAAGCTCCCCGAGCCACAGTTCGAAGGGCAGACCAAAGGCAAGCTGGGTAATATCGAGATGAAGAGCCAGGTAGAAAGCACTGTCAACGAAGGCCTGGCCCTCTACCTCGAAGAGCACCCCGATGACGCCCGGAAAATCTTGGAGAAATGCGTCCTGGCTTCCAGGGCCCGCGAGGCCGCCCGGAAAGCGCGCGATTTAATCATCCGAAAGAGTGGCCTGGACTCCGGCACGCTCCCCGGCATACTGGCCGACTGCTCGGAGAAAGACCCCGCGCAGTGCGAGCTATACCTGGTGGAAGGCCCCTCCGCCGGCGGCTCGGCCAAGCAGGGTCGTAACCGCCGTTTCCAGGCGATATTGCCTTTACGCGGTAAGATTCTTAACGTGGAAAAGGCCCCGCCGGATAAGATGCTGGCCAACGTAGAGATACGCACCATTATCACCGCTATCGGCGCCGGTCTCGATGAAGAGTTCGACCCGGCGAGAATACGCTATCATAAGGTCATCCTGATGACCGATGCCGATGTGGACGGCTCCCATATCCGCACCCTTTTGCTCACTTTCTTCTTCCGCCACATGTCCAAGCTCATCCAGGCCGGCCACCTCTATATCGCCCAGCCGCCACTTTACCGCATCAAGTCGGGCGGGAACTTGAAGTGGGTGTACTCTGAGCAGGAAAAGGACGTCGCTCTTAAGGAGCTAGGCGGTAAAAAGGTAGAGCTTCAGCGCTATAAGGGCCTGGGGGAAATGACCGCGGAGCAGCTCTGGGAGACCACCATGAACCCGG
>CAZXYV010000082.1:0-7432 GCA_964645025.1 uncultured Dehalococcoidaceae bacterium
CCATCTTCCTGGCCGAGGCCTTCACCCGCCCCAAGGTCATGTACCGGCTGGCCAAAGTCGGCTTCACCCAGTCGTACACCTATTTTACCTGGCGCAACCACAAGCAAGACATTACCGAATATCTGACCGAGCTTACGAAGACGGAGATTAAAGACTTTTTCCGGCCCAACTTCTGGCCCAATACCCCCGATATCCTGCACGAGTACCTGCAAAAGGGCAGGAGGCCGGCTTTCATGGCGCGTCTGGTGCTGGCGGCGACGCTGTGTTCCAACTACGGTATTTACGGGCCTGCCTTCGAGCTTTTTGAGAACACGCCGCGGGAGCCCGGCAGCGAGGAATATCTAAACTCGGAAAAGTATGAAATCAAGCACTGGGATATCGGGAGAGCGGATAGTCTCAAGGACTTTATCGGGCGCGTCAACCGCATCCGCCGCGAGAACCCGTCCCTCCGGCGTAACCGGAACCTGTGGTTCAACACCACGGATAACGACCAACTGATATGTTATAGCAAGCATACGGATGACCTGGCCAATATCATTTTCGCCGTTGTCAACCTAAACCCGCAGCATACGCAATCGGGCACAGTGAACGTGCCGCTGCAAGCCTGGGGGCTCGACCCGCAGCAGTCTTATGAAGTCCATGACCTCCTGGATGATAAACGCTATCAATGGAGCGGTGAATGGAACCCTGTGGAGCTTAATCCTTCCGTCTGCCCCGCTCATATTTTCCGCATCGTCGATAGCGACCGGCTGCCCCGCGCCATAGCCGAACTTTGACAAATCTCCCGAAACAGGTAATAATCCTAAAAAAAGGATATTACGACCATGGCTGAAAAAGAGGTAATCTTAACCGCCGTCACCGACCCCGCTCAGCTCGAGCTTCTTAAGAAGCAGCTCGGCAAGGAAGGCTATGAAGTCGTGACCGCCGCTGACGTTCCGCAATTGATGGCAGCAATTCAAAAAGAAGGCAAGATATCCCTGGCAGTGGTTGATGTGGCAGCCTTTGACGAGAGCGTCTGGAAACAATTGGAGGAACTGGGCAAATCCGGGATACCATTTTTTGTAATATCTCCGGAACGCGGACCCTCGGTGCAGAAAGAAATCCTGAAGCACGGCGCCAGCGGTTTGTTCAGCAAAGGGCTCCGTATCAAAGACCTGTTGGAATACGTCCATACGCTGCTCGGTAAATGATAATATGGCTGAATCAGATATTGTATCGGTGAGCGATGAATCGCTCTGGTATAAAAATGCCGTTATCTATGAAGTGCATGTCCGCGCCTTCCACGATAGCGATGCCGACGGCATCGGCGACTTTCAGGGGCTGATAAAAAAGCTCGATTATCTGGAAGACCTCGGCATCAACACTATCTGGGTGCTCCCCTTTTACCCTTCCCCACTCAAAGATGACGGCTACGATATTTCAGATTACTACAACATCCACCCAATGTATGGCAATATGACCGACTTCAAGGCACTTGTGGAAGCCGCGCACCACCGGGGTTTACGTATCATCACCGAGCTCGTCTTGAACCATACCTCCGACCAGCACCCATGGTTCCAGAGAGCGCGTAATTCACCCAGAGGCAGCAGTTACCGCGATTTCTATGTCTGGAGCGATACCCCGGACAAATATAAAGATACTCGTATTATTTTCACGGACTCCGAGACATCGAACTGGGCCTGGGACCCGGTGGCGAAGCAGTACTACTGGCACCGCTTCTACTCTCACCAGCCGGACCTGAATTTTGATAATCCGGCGGTTAAAAAGGCGCTCCTGGAGGTAATGGACTACTGGTTGAAGCTGGGTGTCGATGGTCTCCGGGTCGATGCTGTGCCCTACCTCTACGAACGCGAAGGGACAAGCTGCGAGAACCTGCCGGAGACACACGCCTTTCTTAGAGAGTTGCGCGCCCATATCGATAAAAAGTTTAAAAACCGGATGCTCCTGGCCGAGGCTAACCAGTGGCCGGAAGACGCCGTCGCCTATCTCGGTAAAGGCGATGAGTTCCACATGGCCTTTCATTTCCCCATCATGCCCCGGCTCTTTATGGCCCTCCGCATGGAAGACCGCTTCCCGATAATCGATATCCTCCAGCAAACACCGCCTATTCCTGATAGCTGCCAGTGGGCTATTTTCCTGCGTAACCATGATGAGTTAACCCTTGAAATGGTCACTGACGAGGAGCGGGACTACATGTACCGCGTCTATGCCGCCGACCCTACCGCCCGCCTCAACCTGGGTATCCGCCGCCGGCTGGCGCCTCTGCTCGGTAACGACCGCAAAAAGATTGAGCTGATGAATAGCCTGCTATTCTCATTACCCGGCACACCGGTCATCTATTATGGAGATGAAATCGGTATGGGCGATAACATCTACCTCGGCGACCGCGACGGCGTCCGCACGCCGATGCAGTGGAGCCCGGAAAGAAACGCCGGTTTCTCGACGGCCAACCCGCAGCGGCTCTACCTGCCGCCGATTATCGACCCCGAATACCATTATGAAGCCGTCAACGTCGAAAACCAGTTGAACAACCCTGACTCCCTGCTCTGGTGGATGAAACGTATCATTGCCCTGCAAAAGCAATATAAAGCCTTCGGGCGGGGTACCATCGAGTTCCTCAATCCGGAGAACCGGAAAATCCTGGCTTACCTGCGCCGCTACGGCGATGAAACAATACTGGCAGTCGCTAACCTTTCTCACCTGGCACAGCAGACCCGGCTTGACCTGTCCCGGTTCCAAGGTTACCGGCCGGTTGACCTCTTCGGGCGGGTGGAGTTCACCGCGGTTACAGGAGAACCTTACTGTTTTACGCTCTCCCCTTACACTTTCTACTGGTTTTCGCTGGAGTCTGCACCGGTAGTGTCTTTACATCAGCGTACGCCGCCCGCCGAAGTTGCGGGACAAGTACCCAAAATACAAGAAACAGGGGAAAGTCTCTTCGGGGAAAAGGAGAACTGGTTCGTACTGGAAGCGGTGCTGCTGGATTATGTTAAAGGCCGGCGCTGGTTCCGCGGCAAAGCCCGCAGCGCCTGGGCTGCCGAGATTCAGGACATCATACCCATGCATTATAATACCTCGACGGCTTATGTTACGCTATTGCGTATCGAGTACCCGGAGGGAGAGCCGGAAACATACGTTATCCCGCTGATAACAGCCCCGGCCGATCGAGAAGCTGAAATAGCCGCTAAATATCCGCATGCCATCATTGCTCGTTTGCAGCCGCGGGGGAAACAACGTGGCAGTATCCTCTACGATGCGATGGTTGACCGGGAGTTCGGCAATTTTCTGTTGGCCGCGATGACACGCCGTCGTAGCTTTAAAGGTAGTTCCGGTGAGATATCGTCCTCACCGACAAAATCCCTGCGCCAGATTATAGCTAAGGATACGAAAGACCTGGCAGCAGCCCCGATGAAAGTCGAGCAGACTAATACGTCCGTAGTCTATGGGAATAAGCTTATCCTCAAACTTTACCGTAAGCTTGAAGAAGGTCTCAACCCGGACGTTGAGTTAGGCTGTTTCCTCACGGAGAACACGTCTTTTACGAATATTTCACGGGTAGCCGGTTCTCTGGAATACCGCCAGGGTCGAGGGAAAGCCATGAGCCTGGCTATCCTCCAGGGTTTCGTACCGAACGAAGGCGACGCCTGGCAGTACACCCTGGATTCCCTGGAACGTTACTTCGATGGAGCGCTATCACACCCCACGGTCCAGGCCCCGCCCATCCCCCGCAAACACCTGATGTCACTGCTGCAAGAGCCTCCTTCCCTGGCCAAAGAGACCATCGGGCCCTACCTGGCCTCGGCACAGCTTCTCGGGCAGCGTACCGCCGAGCTCCATATCGCCCTGGCCTCCGGCCTGGAAAAATCCGACTTCGCCCCGGAGCCATATACGCTGACCTACCAGACATCTCTCTACCAGTCGTTCCGTGGTTACGCCATCAGGACCATGGAGCTACTCCGGGGGCGTCTCCGTTATTTACCGGAAGATGTGCAGAAAGATGCCCGCGCGGTGCTCGAAGCGGAAAAGGCCATCATCGGCCGGTACGACCTTGTCCGCCGGGAGAAAATAGCGGCGTCCCGCATCCGCTGTCACGGGGACTACCACCTGGGGCAGGTGCTCTTTACCGGCAAGGACTTCGTCATCATCGATTTCGAAGGCGAGCCGGCGCGTTCACTTAGTGAGCGGCGGCTCAAACGCTCACCGCTCCGGGACGTGGCCGGTATGATTCGCTCTTTCCACTATGCGGCCCGGACCGCCCTTAATAAACAGATACTTCTCTTGCCCCAGCCGGAGAATGCCCTGCCCCGGCTAAATCAGTGGGCGCAGTACTGGTATATCTGGGTCTCGGTGAATTTCCTGAACGCCTACTTCGATATCATGAAGCACACCGGCCTGCTGCCAGAAGACCCCGGCCAGTTGAAAATCCTTCTGGACGGTTTCCTTTATGATAAAGCTCTTTACGAGGTCGGCTATGAGCTCAACAACCGGCCCGACTGGGTGAAAGTACCTCTCCAGAGCATCTTGCAGATGCTGGCGGCAGAAGGGTAAACTATTAATTGATATGACCTTTTATAAAAACGCTACCCCGCCGGCGCCTGTCGTCCGCTACAATGTATCCCTGCTATCCGATGATGACCTCCATCTCTTCAATGAAGGTACGCATTACACACTGTATGATAAGCTGGGGGCGCACATACTGAAGGCCGACGGCGTCTCCGGCGTCTATTTTGCCGTGTGGGCGCCCAATGCCCGCGAGGTCTACGTCATCGGCGATTTTAACGGCTGGGACAGGACCGGCCATAAACTGCGCTCCAGGGGTGTTTCCGGCATCTGGGAAGGGTTCATCATCGGCCTGGGAGCCGGGGTGGTTTATAAATACTACATCGTGTCACAGTATAACGGCTATACCGTAGAAAAAGCCGACCCCTTCGCCTTTTTCAGCGAGACCCCCCCGAAAACGGCTTCAATCGTGCGGGACCTGCGTTTCCGGTGGCGGGACCAGGCCTGGATGAAAGAACGCCAGGCGCGCAATGCTCTGGATGCGCCCATCGCCATCTATGAGGTGCACCTGGGCTCCTGGCGACGCGTGCCGGAGGAAGGCAACCGCTCTCTTACCTACCGCGAGATGGCCGCATTACTAACTGATTATGTCAAGCAACTTGGCTTTACCCACGTGGAGTTCCTGCCGGTCATGGAGCACCCCTTCTACGGCTCCTGGGGCTACCAGACGACGGGGTATTTTGCCCCTACCAGCCGCTACGGCACCCCCCAGGACTTCATGTACCTGGTGGACTACCTGCACCGGCACGATATCGGCGTCATCCTGGACTGGGTACCCTCCCATTTCCCCAACGACCAGCACGCCCTGAATTTTTTCGATGGGACTCACCTTTATGAGCACGAAGACCCCCGGCAAGGGACTCACCCCGAGTGGAATAGCTGCCTCTTCAACTACGGGCGCAACGAGGTCAGGGACTTCCTCTACAGCAGCGCCACCTTCTGGCTGGAAAAATACCACGTCGATGTCCTCAGGGTGGACGCGGTCGCCTCGATGCTTTACCTGGACTATGCCCGGAAAGCCGATGAATGGCTACCCAATAAAAACGGCGGGCGGGAAAACCTGGAGGCTATCGACTTCTTAAAGAAATTCAATGAAATCGTCTACGGAGAAAAGCCCGGTATCCAGACCATCGCCGAGGAGTCCACCGCCTGGCCGATGATATCGCGCCCCACCTATGCCGGCGGGCTGGGCTTCGGGATGAAGTGGGACATGGGCTGGATGCACGATACCCTGCTTTACATCGGTAAAGACCCGATATACCGCCAGCACCACCAGAACGACCTGACCTTCCGCATGGTCTATGCCTTTACCGAGAATTTCGTGCTGCCGCTGTCCCATGATGAGGTCGTTCACGGGAAGGCCTCGCTCCTGGGGAAGATGCCGGGTGACGACTGGCAGAAATTCGCCAACCTGCGGCTGCTCTACGGCTACATGTACACCCAGCCCGGGAAGAAACTGCTGTTCATGGGCGGGGAGTTCGGCCAGTGGCAGGAATGGTCGCATGAAGCCAGCCTGGAATGGCACCTGACGCAGTACGCGCCCCACAGCGGCCTCCAGCTTTTGGTGACCGACCTGAATAACCTCTACCGCCGTCAGCCGGCCCTGCACCAAATAGACTTCGAGCCGGCCGGTTTTGAGTGGATTGATAACAACGACTATAAGCACAGCATCATCAGCTTCGTCCGGAAGGGACGTAAACCGGATGACATCATCGTGGTAGTCTGCAATTTTACTCCGATGACGCACTCTAATTACGAAATCGGCATACCCCTGCCGGGGACGTGGCAGGAAGTCCTGAACACCGACGCTGTAAAATACGGCGGTAGCGGTCAGGGTAATCCTCACGCGTTTAAAACATCGGACAAGTCCGTGCACCACCGGCCGTGTTCAGTCAGTCTGACGCTACCACCGCTGGCTGTGATATTCCTTAAGCGGGTATAATTGGTATTAAATAGAAAGCAGGCCTTTATGGACTTTTCATTCTGGACGGTCATCGGGATTATTGCAGCGCTGCTAACTAGTTTCAGCTACGTACCGCAGGTAAGGAAGATGTGGCGCCGGCGCTCGGTGATGGATATCAGCCCCATGTTCATGTTCCAGCTCATGATAGGCTGCGTGCTCTGGCTGGTTTACGGGATTTCCCTCACCGATTATGTTATCATTGGCGCTAACGTTGTCGCAGTAACGACGCTGGTGTTCGGGCTGGTGCTGTACTACCGCTACCGGGTTAAAGAAGAGTAGGGGCGGGTTTCAAACCCGCCCCTACACCACATCGAGGGAGAGGAAAAATTCAATTACTCTACCCGTACGGACAAGTATTTCCCGAGGGAAGTAAAAACGTCAACCCAGGCTACCGCCGGCGGCTCTTTCTGCGCGGCCTTTTGTTTGAACTCCAGATAGATGCTCTGTAACATTTCCCAGTAGAGGTTCTGTACCTTCCACAGGTCAACGGGGAAAGGCAGACTGCGCGCCAGTGTCACCGCATTGAGAAGGTCCTTCAAGGTGTCGAGATTTTCAGGGTCGTTGACCAGTTCCACAGCCATCTTTTCGAGTTTCTCTTTTAAGTCATAGCCGATGCCGTCGGCATCGAGCTCCACCTGCCATGTCGCGGCGGTCTCAACCAGATTTTTAATCGTCGCGGTATCGATGACCTCGCTATTGACCGCCCGGTGCAGGTCGATGTTGATAATCAGCTCGGCGGCGGAATGGAACGCCCTGGGCACGGGGCCACCCAGCTCGGAGAGAAAACGTATCGGCGGGTAATGGTGTTCGTAAAGCTGCCGGTAAGCCGTCTCGATTTCGGTCATCGTGGATTGCAGGATATGGTCCAGTACTTCGCGCTGCTCGTCGCGGAAAAGCGACTTCAACGAG
>CAZXYV010000083.1:0-7431 GCA_964645025.1 uncultured Dehalococcoidaceae bacterium
ATTTCGGACGAAAACCTCCGATATACTTAGTACCATAATTAAAAAAGTGGGAATTTACCCACTTCAAAACAAAGCTATTCGTATCGTGGCCAAGTTTATTATAACACCGATTTATACCCGATGCAAGATAAAAATATAATAATTTATTAAGACAAAGCCTGAAGCTTAAAAGTAAAAACCAAAACTAAAAAGTCAAAACTCTATCAGGAAGTAAGCTCCAAAGCTTTAAGTCTTGCGCTATGGGTTTGAATTTTGCCTTTTAACTTTAAAGTTAAACCTTTGTCTTTAACGGCGGGTAACGTGTATAATATTAGGTTGTACTGGTCAAGCATATCTTCCCGGGGAAGGAAAGCCGAACATGGGTATCACAGAACTTAAAAACACAGTTGGTAAAGACATAGATTCCAGCTATAAAAAGCTCCGTGAGCTAAGCCGGAAATTGCATGACAACCCGGAAACAGCTATGGAAGAACACCGGGCGGCAATCTGGCTGACAGAGTACCTTGAGCAAAGCGGCTTCAAGGTGGAGAAGGGAATCTGCGATTTACCGACAGCTTTCCGGGGAAAATACGGTAAGGGAAAACCTGTCATCGCTTTTCTAGCGGAATATGATGCTCTTCCTAAAATAGGCCATGGCTGTGGCCACAACCTGATAGCGACCAGTTCCGTGGCCGCCGGCGTGGCTTGCCGGAAGGCTGTGGACGCACTGGGCGGCAGTGTCATGGTTTTCGGCACACCCGGCGAGGAGCTAGCCGGCGGTAAAGCTATCATGGCGGAGAGAGGCGCATTTGCTGATGTAGATATCGCGATGATAATTCATCCGGGCGTGAGTAACCATGTGGTGGTGAATGCCCTCGCCTGCCAGAATCTGTATATCGATTTTTATGGTAGGGCGGCGCATGCCGCCGCTGACCCTGAAGCCGGCATCAATGCCCTGGCAGCGATGATTTTATCTTACAACGCCATCGATGCGCTAAGACAGCATATCAGAGAAAAGGCGCGTATTCATGGTATCATTACCGATGGCGGTGAAGCGGCGAATATCGTCCCGGCGCATACCGCTGCCACCTTCATGGTGCGTGTCGCCGACGACCGGCATTTAGAGGAGCTTAAAGAGAAGGTCATCAACTGTTTTACCGGCGCCGCCGCTGCCACGGGCGCTGAGTTGAAATATCGCTGGGATGAAGTACGCTACGCATCTATGAAGCCCAATCTGACCCTGGGGCGCCTGTTCCAGAAGAATATGTCAGCACTAGGGCGCCGCATACCCATGGGGGATAATATAAGGTTAAGCGGAAGCACCGATGTAGGCAACGTGAGTCAACTTTTACCGGCGATTCAGCCGACGGTTAGTATAGCGCCGGATTCTGTTTTAATACATTCTCCAGACTTCGCTAAAGTAGCGGCTACGGAAGATGCCCTGCGCCGTATGTTGGATGCCGCCAAGGCCATGGCGATGACGGCCATCGACCTCCTGGCCGGCCCGGAAACGCTGGCAAAAGTCCAGGCGGAGTTCCGGAAGGACAAGTAATACAGAGCCGTTCTCCCTCTCCCTAGATGGGAGATGGCAGGGTGAGGGTGAACAATTTTCGACCCCCTCACCTTAATCCTCTCCCACCAGGAGAGAGGAAATTGTTAAAGTGTTAGTAAAAAGGGAAAATTATGGAAGCCTATCTGGGCATAGATGTGGGTTCGGTGACGACCAAGCTCGCCGTACTGAACGCGGCGGATGAGTTAGTCACCAGCCTTTATCTGCCTACTGAAGGCAGGCCCGTAGCGATAGTGCAGGACGGGTTACGGCAAATTAAGCGTGAGCTACCAGACAATTTGGAAATCAGGGGTGTGGCGACTACCGGCAGCGCCCGCTACCTGGCCGGGGCGGTCGTCGGCGCCGACCTGGTAAAGAATGAAATCACCTGCCAGGCCGTGGCGGCTATTCAGTATGTCCCCGATGTAAAAACGGTCATCGAAATCGGCGGGCAGGACAGCAAGATTATCCTCATCCGCGAGGGGATGGTGACCGACTTCGGCATGAATACGGTCTGCGCCGCGGGCACTGGCAGCTTCCTGGATCACCAGGCCGCGCGACTCCATATAAACATCGAGGAGCTTTCACGGCGGGCGTTGCTCGGCGGCGATACGGTGCGCATCTCCGGGCGCTGTACTGTCTTCGCCGAGTCGGACATGGTACACAAGCAGCAGACCGGACACAACATCGATGATATTATTTACGGTCTCTGCCGGGCGCTGGTCAACAACTTCCTGAGCGATTGCGGCTCGGGCAAGGATATCCAGTCGCCGGTAGTCTTCCAGGGAGGCGTTGCCTTCAACCGCGGTATTGTCCGGGCGCTGGAGGAAGAGCTGAAAACGGATATCATCGTGCCTCCCCACCACGAGGTCATGGGGGCCATTGGCGCCGCTCTGCTGGTGCACGAGAACGCCCCGATAAGTCGGGGTAAATTCAAGGGATTCGGCGTCAGCGACATAGAGTTTAAGACCTCTTCATTCGCCTGCCGGGCCTGTCCCGTTGCCTGTGAGATTGTCCGTGTTTCCGACGATGAACGGGTGGTGGCCTGCTGGGGAGGCAAATGTGATATGTGGGAAGATAAAGTCTTGCCCCGGGGAGTTTAATTGAAAAAGATGAAGATTGCTATCGATGCTGCCGGAGGCGACTATGCCCCGCATGAGGTGGTCAAGGGGGCGCTAAAAGCCGCCGAGGAATACGGGGTGGAAATTATCCTGGTGGGCCGGAAAAACGTACTCCGTGTGCTGGCGGAAAAGTCTTTAGAAAAAACCGGTATTACTATCGTTGATGCCAAGCAGGTTATCGATTTTAACGAGCATCCCATCAAGGCCCTCCAGAGCAAACCGGACTCGTCAATCGTGGTCGGTATTAATCTGGTGAAAAGCGGTGAAGCCTCGGCCTTCGTTTCGGCGGGAAATACCGGCGCGGTGTTCGGGGCGGCATTATTAACGCTGGGTAAGGTGAACGGGATTACCCGTCCGGCCATCGGCTGCTTTCTGGATTCGATATCGTCAATCCCGGCGCTGCTGGTGGATGCCGGCGCCAATGCCGATTGCCGGCCGGAGCACCTGCTGGAGTTCGCCAGGCTCGGTTCATTTTATAGCCAGTACCTGCTTAAAATCGCGTCGCCGCGGGTCGGCCTGCTCAGCAACGGCGCCGAGGAAGGTAAGGGCAACAAACTCGTCCAGGAAGCCTATGAGCTCCTGAAAAACGCCGGAGACATCAACTTTGTCGGCAACCTGGAAGGCCATGACATCGTTAAAAGGAATCATGATGTCATCGTGACCGATGGGTTCACCGGGAATATCGTCCTCAAGACCATCGAGGGGTTTAACGATAATTTCTTGAGCTCGGTCAAGCAGATGGGGCATGTCCTTTCCAGCACCTCCCGCCTGCGCACGCGGGACCTGCTCCGCGACGTCGGGCTGAGTTCCTTGAGCAAGAAGCTGGACTTCACAGAGTACGGTGGGGCCTGTCTCCTCGGCGTCAACGGTAATGTTATTATCGCGCATGGCCGCAGCCAGGCTAAAGCGATTAAAAACGCTATCGGCCTGGCCAGGGAGACTGTCGAGCGGGGTATCACCGAAAAACTGAGGGAGGGAAACCATGGCTAAACCAGTGGAGATTGAAGAAGCTAAATTTGATGAGATAGTATTAAAGTCGAAGACGCCGGTACTGGTGGACTTCTGGGCGCCCTGGTGCGGGCCGTGCCGGATGGTAGCACCCATTGTTGACGAGCTGGCGGGTGAATATGCCGGCAAGGTGGGCTTTGTCAAGGTGAATGTGGATAATAATCCCATTGTCGCCGGTAAATACGGCGTCATGAGCATCCCCACGTTGATTCTCTTTAAAGACGGGAAACCGTTCACTAACATTATCGGCTATAAACCCAAGGCAGAACTGAAGAACAGTCTGGATAAGGCGCTTTAAATGGTGAGGGGTAGTTAACTCAAAACTCAAAGCTTAAAAGTTAAAACCATAGCCAAAAACTCAAAATTGTAACTGTTTTTACTTTTAGGTTATAGCTTTGAGATTTGAATTTTAACTTTTGAGCTTATTTTACTTATTAGTTATCTTAACCATTAGGGGGATATGAAATCGGATGGGTAGCCTCAAGACATATGATGTTGTCATTATCGGCGGCGGACCGGCCGGCTTGAGCGCCGGTATTTATAGCTCCAGGGCCAGGTTGAGCACTCTCCTCGTCGAAAAGGGGGCGGTCGGAGGCCAGATAATCAATGCCGAACTGGTGGAGAACTACCCCGGTTTTGGCGATGGTATCAGTGGTATCGATTTGACACAGACTATGCACCGGCAGGCGACGAAGTTCGGACTGGAGACACTGAGCGCCGAAGTGACTGCCGTCGAGGTGACCGGCAATCAAAAGATAGTCAAGACCTCGGGCGGAGAATTCATGGCCGGGGCGATAATCATCGCCGGCGGCGCGGAGCGGCAGAAACTGGGTGTCCCCGGGGAAGAGAAATATACTGGTAAAGGCGTCTCTTACTGTGCCACCTGCGATGGCGCCTTCTTCCGGAATAAAACGGTGGCGGTGGTAGGGGGCGGCAATGCCGCCGTGACCGAAACCCTTGAGCTTACTAAATTCGCCTCCAAAATATTCCTGATACACCGGCGCCATGAGTTGCGGGCTACGAAAATTATGCAGGAAAAAATTATAGCCGAGCCAAAGATAGAAATTCTCTGGGACACGGTTGTCGAAGAGATTTCAGGGGAGACTTTCGTTAGTAAAATAAGAGTCGGTAATTTGAAAACTAAACAAAAATCGGTACTTGACGTCTCTGGTGTGTTCGTATCCGTGGGCTCTCAGCCCGCCACCGGCTATCTTAAAGGTCTGTTGACTCTAGATGCTGTCGGGGCTATTGTCACCAGTGACAGGCTGGAGACGAGTGTACCCGGTATTTTTGCCGCGGGAGACATCCGTAGCGGCTCTATACGGCAGGTCATCGGTGCTGCCGGCGACGGCGCCGTGGCCGCGATTAATGCCGGTAAGTACATCAGCGGGTAGTTTTTTTAATACTCTGAAAAAAATATTTTTGGGGGTTTGGCTGTGCCGGGGGGTTGCACTTTTCCTGCAGTTAAGTATATAAATAATTGTCACTAAAAAGGAGAAAATCGTGAAGGTTATATTTATTGAAGATGTCATTAACGTGGCCCGGGCCGGGCAGACCAAGGTGGTAGCCGATGGCTATGCCCGGAACTTCCTGTTCCCGCGCAAACTGGCTGTCCTGGCGAACTCCCAGGCTGCCGCTTCCGTCGAGGCGCATCTCAAAAAGGTGGCCAAGCAGCGAGCGATAGAAGAGGCCGAGATGGCCGAGCTGGCGAAGATAATCAGCGGCACGGAGATTACCCTAAAGGCCAAGGTCGGTGAGAACGAGCGTCTTTACGGCTCGGTGACCGGTGCGGATATTGCCGAAGAGCTGAGTAAAAAAATCGGCCGCGAGGTCGATAAGAGAAAAGTGGACCTGGCGGAGCCTATCCGGCAGGTCGGTGTTTATGATGTCACCATCCGCTTTACCCATGATATTACTGCCTTGGTCAGCGTTACGGTGATGTCCGATGAGGAGGGTGCTGCCAGGCCGGAGAAAGCGGCGAAGCCGGCTGAGAAGACCGAGGAGCCGAAGGAAGAAAAAGCGGAGAAGAAAGAGAAGAAGGCGGAGAAGAAAGAAAAACCGGTCAAAGAAGAGAAGGCGGAAAAGGAAGAAAAGCCCGAGCCAGCTGAAAAGAAAGAAAGACCGGCCAAAGAAGAGAAGGCGGAAAAGGAAGAAAAGCCCGAGCCAGCTGAAAAGAAAGAAAGACCGGCCAAAGAAGAGAAGGCGGAAAAGGAAGAAAAGCCCGAGCCAGCCGAAAAGAAAGAAAAACCGGCTAAAGAAAAGAAAGCCAAACCGGAAAAAGCGGAAAAAGAAGCCAAACCCGAAAACACCGAAAAGAAAGAAAAGAAGGCGAAGACGGAGAAAAAAGCTAAGAAATCGGAAGCTAAAGTAGAGGAAGCGGAAAAGAAAGAGAAGTAAACGGGTGAACGATGTCAGGTTGCCGCCGAATGATAATGATGCCGAAGAAGCGGTTATCGGCTCGCTGCTGATTGACGGCACGGCCATTTTCCAGATAGCCGACTTTCTCCAGCCGGCGGACTTTTATTTTGAGCAGAACCAGTGGCTTTACGAAGCGGCGATGTCGCTTTACCAGCGTGACGAAGCCATTAACCAGGTGACTTTGGCACAGGAGCTATCGCGGCGGGGCCGGCTGGAATCCTGCGGCGGCGTGGCCAAGCTTAGTTATCTTATATCAGTGTGCCCCACCTCCCTCGATATTGAGCACTACGCCCGGATTGTCTACCGCCTTTCGGTCATGCGCCAGTTAATCAGCGCCGGCGACCGTATCGCCGCCATCGGTTATGAGTCCGGGCCGGACGTCGAGGAGAGCATGGCGCGGGCGGAAGGGCTGCTCTTCAAGCTACGACGCGGGCAGGCCACCGGTGACCTCACGCATATCCGGCAGGTGCTGGATAAATATTTTGAAGAGACGCCGGCAACAGCGGGTGAGAAGGCCGAGCGTTTGCCTTACGTGCTCTCGAGCTTTGCCGGCCTGGATGAATTTTTAGGTGGCTTTCAGCGTTCCGACCTGGTGATTATCGCCGGGCGTCCCAGCATGGGTAAGACCAGCCTGGCCCTGAACATCGCCCGCAATGCCGCCGTCGAGCACCGCGCCTGCGTCGCCCTGTTCAGCCTGGAAATGGCGCGCGACTCCCTGGTGCTGCGCCTGCTCTCCAGTGAATCCGGAGTCAACTCGCGGCGGGTAAAGTTCGGGCAGCATACCGAGGACGAGGAAAGGCGGGTCATCGAGGCCACCGGCGTCCTCTCCGAGGCGCCTATCTATCTGGACGACACCCCGATGCTCCGCATGGCGGAGATGCGCAGCAAGGCGCTCCGCCTCAATTACGAGCGCGGCATCGACATGGTTATTATCGATTACCTCCAGCTGATGCAGGGGGAAAGCACCGGCCGGGGTGAAAACCGGGTGCAGGAAATCAGCTATATATCAAGGTCGCTCAAGGCGCTGGCCCGCGAACTCAACGCGCCGGTGATAGCGGTCTCGCAGCTAAGCCGCGCCGTCGAGTGGCGCGCCTCCCACGAACCCCAGCTTTCCGACTTACGTGAAAGCGGCAGCATCGAGCAGGACGCGGATGTCGTCCTTTTTATCTACCGCGACGAATATTACTATAAGAGCGAAGAGGAATGGGTAACCGCTCATCCTGACCGGGAATACCCGCGTGAGGAAGCCGACGTGATTATCGCCAAGCACCGCAACGGGCCTACCGGCCGGGTGAAGCTGCGTTTTAAGCATAACCTGGCCAAATTTGAGAGCCTCGGCAGCGTGGAGCCGACTTT
>CAZXYV010000084.1:0-7399 GCA_964645025.1 uncultured Dehalococcoidaceae bacterium
CGCATGAAATACTGGTCGAGCGGGTTGTCCCAGGCCACCAGGAAGCTCAACGATTCCCCCTGGCTCCGCCCGCTCCGGCCGGCCTGCTGCCAGGTGCTGGCGATGCTCCCCGGGTACCCATCGAGTACCGTCGCTTCCAGTCCGCCGCTATCGATGCCCAGTTCCAGGGCGTTGGTGGCTACCACCCCCAGCAGTTGCCCCCCGAAAAGCTCCCGCTCGATGCGGCGGCGGTCTTCCGGCAGATAGCCGGCGCGGTAAGGCATAATCAGCTTCGATAGCTGGTAGCTCTCTTCCTGGAGGCGCTGCTTGGCGTAGATATAAATAAGCTCGGTGAGGCGCCGCGTGTGAGTGAAAGTCAGCGTGCGGGTGCCCTGCTCGACCAGCTCCGTAAACAGGTCGGTCGTTTCGCGGTGGGCGCTGCGCCGGGCCGTTTTCTTATCGTCCAGCAGCGGCGGGTTCCAGAAGACGAAGTCCTTCCAGCCGCGGGGAGAGCCGTCATTAGCGACGACCTCGCAGGGCAGGCCGGTCAGACCTGCAGCGTGCTCGCCGGGGTTGGCGATAGTCGCCGTGCACAGGATAAAGCGCGGCTCCGACCCGTAAAGCTGGCAGAGGCGGCGCAGACGACGCAGAACACAGGCGACATGCGAGCCGAAAACGCCGCGGTAGATATGGGCCTCATCGACCACTACGTACTTCAGGTGACGTAAAAGACTCGCCCATGACGGGTGATTGGGCATGATGCCGACATGGAGCATATCCGGATTGGTCAGGATTATCCGGGACTGCTTCCGGATATCGCCCCGTTCCGCGCGCGGGGTATCGCCGTCGAAAGTGGCGATGTTTGCCGAAGGCATCAGGCCGGGGCAGAAAAGCTCGTGCAGCTTGCGGAGCTGGTCCTGGGCGAGGGCCTTGGTGGGGAAAAGGTAGAGGGCGCGGGTGCCCGGTTCGGTCAGCACCGCCTGCATCACGGCGATGTTATAGACCAGGCTTTTACCGCTGGCGCTGGACGTGGCAATGATGACGTTCTTGCCCCGGCGGACATGGTTTACCGCCGCGGCCTGGTGGGCATAAAGAGGCCATAGCCCGTGCCCTTCGAGGCAGTCCCGGAGCGCCGGCGCTAAGGGTTCATCCAGCTCACCGTAGCCCGCCCGGCGGGGAGGCAGGTGCTCGATATGGGCAATCTGGTTTTCATAGCCGGTCCGGGACCTGAGGTGATTGAGGAAAGCCTGGATTTCCATAAGTACCTAAAAATCCCTTTCAATCTCCCCTTACGAAGGGGAGAAGCTATTGGCATACCCCTTTTCCCACCGCCCTAAATTCACCGCTCCCCCTTTGATAAAGGGGGACACAGGGGGATTTACGGTACCCTAGACGTCTATAATCTCGATTTCGTAGTCGAGTATCTCTATATCGAAGTGACTGTTCTCGACGAAAGTAATCACCTTGGAAAGGACCTGGTTGCTGTAGCGTTTATTGTTGCTGATGCAGCAGAACCCTATCGTGGCCAGTTGCCAGGCGTCGTTATCATCGACCTCGGCCACGGCGACATCGAACCTGTGGCGTATCCGGCCGGTAATTGATTTCAACACCTGCCGCTTTCCCTTGAGGTCCATGTTTTCCGGAATGCGCAGGCTGAGCTTGCCTATCCCGACGTTCATAGCTTCAATAAGAGATTACTCTATCCTTAATCTATCACCCGTCTACATGAGTGTCAAACAGGTGTAAAGTGTAAATCCGAATATCTAAATTCTAAACTCTAAACAAATTAATAATTAAAACACCAATATTTAATTTAAAGATTGTTTAGGATTTGGTACTTAGGATTTAGAATTTCATGAATTCGTTTGCCTGTCATTACAGCCTTATGTTAATATGAAATGTCGGCCTGTATTTCCCCGTGTGCAGACAACGGCGCGGGAGGCTAAGTATATGCATATAATATATCTCATCGATGTAACTAATCGGGACGGCGTCCAGACGGCCAAGCTCGGTCTATCCAAGCTTGAAAAGACCATGATAAACATTTACCTGAACGAGATGGGCGTCTTCCAGTCCGAGGCCGGCTTCCCCACCACCCGGCACGAGACCAACTACCTGCTGGCTAACCTGGAGCTGGCGGAAATGGGCGTCCTGAAGCCTATCCGCCTCGGCGGCTGGATAAGGGCTATCACTGAAGATGTCGAGACTACTTACCGCTACGTGCCGAATATCAAGCACCTCGCCCTGTCCATATCCACTTCGGACCAGATGATTAACGGTAAGTTCCAGGGGCGGAAGAAACGACACGATATTATCAAAGAGATGACTGAGGCCGTCGATGCCGCCCTCGCTTACGGCGCCGAGTCCGTGGGCGCTAATGCCGAAGACGCCTCCCGTACCGATATCAACTACCTTATCGAGTTCGGACTGGCGGCGAAAGAACACGGCGCCACCAGGATGAGGTACTGCGATACGCTGGGCTATGATAATCCCTTTACCATCTATGAAAACAGCCGGAAGCTGGCGGAGAAAGTCGGCCTGCCTATCGAGGTCCACTGCCATAACGACCTCGGCATGGCGGTCGCCAACTCCCTCGCCGGGGCGATGGGGGTAATCGACGGCGGGCAGGACGCCTATATCAACACCACCGTCAACGGTATCGGCGAGAGGGCCGGCAACGCCGACCTGATAGCGGTGATTCTGGCGGTCACCAAGTCAAAGGGCTTTAATGAAAAATACAAACTAGCCGGTGACATTAAGCTGAAATGCGCTTCCAAGATAGCCAAGTTCGCCAGTTATGCCTTCGGCGTGCCCATACCGATTAATCAGCCCGGCGTCGGCTCGAACGCCTTTGCCCATGCCTCCGGCATCCACGCCGACGGCGTCCTGAAAGACCCGAGCAACTATGAACTCTACGGCTACGAAGAGCTGGGACGGGGCGACCCCGAGTTCGTCGAGACCGGGCGACAAATCTGTACTGGCGAATACAGCGGGATATCCGGCTTCAGCCATGTCATGGGCAATCTGAAAGTACCGGTCGAGTTCCCGAACAAGGATAAAGCCGACGAGATTCTAGAGCTGGCGAGGTTCGCCAACGTGGAATCGCAACGCCCCCTCGTCGAGGACCAGCTGATATTTATCGCCAGGTATCCGGAAATCGCCAGAAAACTGCTGACGCTTACGCCGCTGGCGTGAAAATGATTAGTGAACTTCCGATTATCAATCTTAAACCCATCGGGACCGTCCGCAGCGAGATAAAAGAGCGGGTAAAAGGCCATTCCGTTCAGGCCACCGCTACCATCGAGATTGATAGCAGTCTGACGGAAGCCCTGGACAACCTGGATGAGTTCTCCCATATCATCATTATCTACTGGCTGCACAAGTCACGCCTTCCGGCGCCCTTGAAAGTCTATCCCGGGCGCCATGCCCACCCTCACCCGGTGGGCGTCTTCGCCAGCCGCTCCCCGGACCGCCCCAACCCCATCGGGAAGTCCACAGTAAGGCTGCTAAAGCGCGAAGGTAACATCCTGACCGTCGCGGGGCTGGACGCTATCGACGGTACGCCGGTGCTCGATATCAAGCCCTATATCCCGGGGCTGGACTCTGTAGAAAACGCGATAGCGCCGCCATGGACGAAACATTGAACCGGGTACTGCCTGATATCTACCACAAACTCTTCGAGCGGTTCGGCCCGCAGCACTGGTGGCCGGCGCAGGAACCCTTCGAAGTCATCGTCGGGGCGATACTCACCCAGTCCACCGCCTGGACCAATGTCGAGAAGGCCATCGCCAATCTCAAAGCCGCTGGAAAACTCTCCCCCGGGGCCCTGCGCCGCCTGCCCGAAGCAGAACTGGCCGCCCTTATTCACCCCTGCGGCTACTATAACATCAAGGCACGGAAGCTTAAGACGTTCGTTGACTGGTTCGGTGAGAGGTATAACGATAACCTCGAAAAGTTGTTTTCCGGCGATATCGTTAGCGTGCGCCGTGAGCTGCTCGGGGTCAACGGCATCGGCGAGGAGACTGCCGATTCGATACTGCTCTATGCCGGCAACAAGCCCGTTTTCGTTATCGACGCTTATACGCGCCGCATCATCGAGCGACTCGGGCTCGCGCCTCAAAATAATAGCTACGCCGCCTATCAGTCTCTTTTCATGTCCAATCTGCTAACTGATGTTAAATTATTCAACGAATTCCATGCCCTGCTGGTCAGGCTGGGCAAAGAGCACTGCCGCAAACGCCCGCTTTGCGATGGGTGCTGTTTGAATCCTGGAAAAATGGGAGTAAAAAGCGCCGCGTTCCCGTGTTCCATAAATATTCACTGATAAACGTCATTGCGAGACTATCCTTTGTTTTATGAAGGAGGCGAAGCAATCTCATTCATCGATTCTAGTCATAGTTGGGGATTGCCAAGTCATCCCGACAAGTCGGGACTCCTCACAATGACAGGTCAAAAATATTGCTTGGGAAACGGCCTGTTTTAGGGTATAATAGAGCCGTAATGGCCTCTCAAGTATTTTATCGCAAGTGGCGGCCTCAATCGCTCACCGAGTTTGTCGGGCAGGAGCACGTTACCCGTACCCTGCTCAACGCCCTGGCCAATGAGCGCGTCTCGCACGCTTACCTTTTCTGCGGCCCCCGGGGCACGGGCAAGACGACCACCGCCCGCAATCTGGCCAAGGCTATCAACTGCCTGACCAACGGCAAGGGCGAGCCATGCAACTCGTGCTCAATGTGCCAGGCCATCACCGAAGGCCGGGCGCTGGACGTCATCGAAGTGGATGCCGCCAGCAACCGCGGTATCGATGAAATCAGGGACCTGCGGGAAAAGGTCAACTACGCCCCCAACATGGCGCGCCGTAAGGTCTATATTATCGACGAAGTCCACATGCTCACCAAGGAAGCCTCAAACGCCCTGCTCAAGACGCTGGAGGAGCCGCCGCCGCACGTTATCTTCATCCTGGCCACCACCGAAGCCCATAAGCTCCTGCCGACCATCCTGTCGCGGTGCCAGCGCTTCGATTTTCACCGCTATTCCCTGGTGAACATGGTGAGCGTATTGTCCCATGTCTGTGAAGGCGAAGGCATTCACATCGATGCGGAGGGATTAAAGCTCATCGCCCGGGCCGCTACCGGCAGCCTGCGTGATGCCCTCAACCTCCTCCAGCAGCTCAACACCTACTACGGCAGCGAGATTGAACTCTCGCAGGTGCAGGCTATGCTCGGCATCTCCGGCGACCAGCGCTCTAAAGAACTGGTAAAAAATATCGTTTTAAAAGATGTCGCCGCCGGTGTGGCCACGATAAGCAGCGTCAATAGCGATGGGCTCGACCTGCGCCAGTTCAACCGTGATATCGTGGAATACCTGCGGCTGCTGCTCCTCGTCAAGACCGGCTCCGGCAATTCCCTGGAGCTTACCACCGACGATATCAAGGAGCTTAAAGAGCTGGCCGCTCAAGCCTCCACGGCGCAGGCGCTTAAAGCCGTCAAGCGTTTCGGCCAGCTTGACCTCAGCCTCGATAACTACTCCACCCTGCCCCTGGAGCTGGCGCTGGTGGAATGTACCCTGCCCGAGGAAAAAAAGGAAACCCCCGCAGCCACGGTCGAACCGGGACTGCCCGCCGTGAAACCGGCTCCGAAAGTGACCCACGCTTCACCCGCGCCGAAGGCCGTCGCTCGACCTGTCGAGAAGAAGACCCCGGAACCGGCCGCGCCCGAAGTAAAAAAGGTTATCAACCCGGAGCCGCTCCCGAAACCGGCGCCTCACGTTGACAGTCCTCTGGCCGCCGGCAGCGCTATTGAGCAACTCCAGGCGCAATGGACGAAAATCATCCGGGAATCACCTGATGGCCTGGGTAAGACCGCAGCCGCCGCGCTGCTACGTAGCGCCCGGCCGGTATCTATCGAAAACGATGTACTGTTAGTGTCAGTCAAACACCAGTATCACAAGGAAAAAATGGATATCCTGGAAAACCAGAAGACCGTCGATAAAATCGCCAGCAGTTTCCTGGGACGCCCCTGCAAGGTGCGCTGTGTCTACGAGCATGAGAACAACCACCTGGTAAAGGCAGCGCTGGATATGGGCGCCCAGGTCATTGATGCGGAGGAAAAATGAATAAATTTATGATGCAGCAGGCCCAGAAGCTCCAGGCGCAGCTTCTTAAAGCGCAGGAGGAACTGGCCAACCTTACCGTGGAGGCCAGTTCCGGCGGCGGGGCGGTGAAAGTGGTGATGAACGGACAGCAGCAGATACAGTCGGTCAAGATAGCGCCGGAGGTGGTCAATAAAGAAGACGTAGAAATGCTCGAGGACATGGTGCTGACCGCCGTGAAAGAGGCCCAGGCTATGGTGCAGGAAGCCGCCGCCAAGAAGATGGGCGGTCTGACCGGTGGACTGAAAATACCGGGGCTGACTTGAGGAAAAAGGTCATTCTGAGGGCACACATTCGCTATGCTCAGTGTAAACTCAGTGGCTGTGAGAATCCGATACGTTTTAAGACTATTTTTTTAAGATTCTCACGTCGTCCCGATAACATCGGGACTCCTCAGAATGACAATATAATATATCGAGGAGAACCAGTGTCTAAACACGACCCTTTCCCCGCCACCGACGCCATCGGCAAGCTCGTGCAGGAGTTCAGCAAGCTGCCGGGCATCGGGCCCAAGAGCGCCCAGCGCATCACCTTTTACCTCCTGCGCTCTAACGAGGAACAGGCCAAAGCCCTCGCCGAGGCGCTGCTTGCGCTGAAACAGAGAATCAACCTCTGCTCCGTTTGCTGCAACGTCACCGAGTCCGACCCCTGCCCTTTATGCCGCAATCCGCAGCGCGATATTTCGCAGGTCTGCATCGTGGAGCAGCCGCAGGATATCATCGCCCTGGAGCATACGGGCGTCTATAAAGGACTCTACCACGTCCTCCACGGCGCTATCTCCCCCACCGAGGGCGTCGGCGCTAACGATATCAGGATAAAGGAACTGCTCGCCCGGCTCCAGGGCAACACCGTGAAAGAGGTCATCCTGGCGACCAATACCAACCTGGAAGGCGAGCAGACAGCGATGTACATCTCCCGCGTTATCACCCCCCTCGGCATTAAAGTCACCCGCCTTGCCCGCGGCCTCCCCTTTGGCACGGAGTTGGAATACGCCGACGACGTTACGCTGACCAGAGCGCTGGAGGGCCGGCAGGAGTATTAGAAAATCCCTCTCGGTCTCCCTTTATAAAAGGGAGACGACTTCTCCCTAACTTGTGTCCCCCTTTCGTAAAGGGGGATTAAAGGAGGATTATCCTAGAGTTAACCATGTCAGACCCTCGTGAGTATAAGACCGAAGCCATCGTTATCCGGAAGACCAAGCTGGGGGAGGCGGACAGCATCCTCACCTTCTTTACCCCCCACCTCGGTAAAATCCAGGGTTTTGCCAAGA
>CAZXYV010000085.1:0-7393 GCA_964645025.1 uncultured Dehalococcoidaceae bacterium
GGCTGCCACCCCGGCGATTGCCATTACCAGACCGGCAACTACCGCGCCCGGCGCCGAATCGCCATCACCAAAAAGTTCCTGGAATATGTCGGCATTGAGCCGTTCCGGCTCAATGCCAGCTGGGTCTCCGCCTCCGAAGGCGGTAAATTTGCCGAGGTGGTCGCCGAGATAACCGGCGACCTGAAGAAAATAAGCCCCAATAGACTGTTTAATGATGAACGAGACGGAACCAAAGCTACGCAGTAGCGCCTTTACCCTGCTGGAGCAGGGTAAGGTCGATTGCATCGTGGGCTATGAGGCCGGCAGCCTCAGGTTTACCACCACCCCTTTGATTACTAAAGATAAAGAGGCCACCGGCCGCCTCGTCATCAACCCCTTTATCGTCAATAACCTGAGCGTCTTCCTCCGGGAAATCAGCGGCAAGGTCGGCATTGTAGCTAAAAGCTGTGATAGCCGCTCCATCGTCAGCCTCATCCAGGATAAGCAGATTGCCCGCGAAAACGTGGTCATCATCGGCGTCCCCTGCGCCGGCATCATCGACCTCGACAAGGTAACCAAGCTGACCGGCCAGGACCGGGATGAGCTGGACGATATCGTTATTGCGGGCGATAAGGTCATAGTTACGGTTGGAGGTATTCAGAAAGAGTACCCGGCTAAAGATGTCCTCACGGACGATTGTCTTAGCTGCGACCAGCCCGCCCCAAAGGAATATGATATTCTCCTCGATACAGGCAGCCCGCTTATCTGTGATAAAGAGTTGAGCCGGAGCCTGATTAAAAATCTCGAAGGTATGCCCCCGGCGCAGCGCTGGGAGTTCTGGAAAAGCCAGTTCGACCGCTGTATCCGCTGTTACGCCTGCCGGCAGGTCTGCCCGGCCTGCTTCTGCAAGCGCTGTTTCGTGGAAGAGACCGAGCCGCAGTGGGTTTCACCGCTGCCAAAATGGCAGGATAATCTTACTTTCCAGGTGACCCGGATGCTGCATGTCGCCGGGCGCTGTACCGACTGCGGTGCCTGCGAGCGCGCCTGCCCGGTGAATATACCGCTGCGCGGCTTGAGCAAGAAAATGGAAGAGATAGTCCAGGAGCTGTTCCAGTATCAGGCCGGCACGGACAAGGATGCGCCGCCCCTCATGGCCGCCTATGAGTCCCGGGAGGCCGAGGATTTAATACGGTAAAGCTATGAAAAAAGTTAAAAAGCAGGCTATCGCCAGGCTCCTGGGACAGTGGCAAAAGGAGTTTACCGTTTTCGTCCCTTCCAGGGAAAGCGGCGCGGCGGAGATGGTCGTGTGGGACGGGAAGGACACCGGCTTTAGCGACTGGTACCGCAACACGGTTATCCCGCCCAAGGCCAACTTCCTCCTGAATATGGAAAAGCTTTTCGGCTTCCGCAAGGACGGAGGGAGCTATAAACTGGAGACGCCCGCCGCCGGAGAAAAGAAACAGCTTATCTTCGGCATCCGGCCGTGCGATGCAAAGGCGATAGCGGTAATCGATATGGTGTTTAAAGACGCATACGAGGACAAATATTACCTCAGCCGGCGGCAGAACTCCCTGCTCATCGGCCTGGGATGCCTCAAGCCCTATGATAGCTGCTTCTGCACCTCCCTGGGCTTCGGCCCGGCGGAGGCTAAAGATGTCGATGTGATGCTTACCGATATCGGCGATAGCCTTATTATTGAAGAAGTCACCGCTAAAGGCAAGGAGCTTGTCGCTAAGACCGGCGGCCTGGAGGAAGCCGGCAAAGAAGATGAAGCCATGGCCACAGCAGTAAAAGATAGCGCCGCGAAGAAAGTGACGCGAAAGATAGACACGAAGGAAATAGCAAAGAGGCTCCCGGCCGCTTTCGAAAATAAAGAGTTCTGGGAGAAAATCGCCGCCAAATGCGTCAGCTGCGGTATCTGCACCTTCCTCTGCCCCACCTGCTACTGTTTCGATATCAACGACGAGATGCTTAAAGGCGACGGCGCCCGCTACCGGAACTGGGATAGCTGCAGCTTCCCTGTCTACACGAAGATGCCCGCGGAAAACCCGCGCGAGGAAAAGTGGCGGCGCGTGCGCCAGAAGGTCAACCACAAGTACGCGTTCTACCCGATGCTTTTTGACACCATCGCTTGCACCGGCTGCGGGCGCTGTATCCGGCTGTGCCCGGTGAACTGGGATATCACGCAGACATTATCCGGCTTGCCGGCCGCGGCACCGGTAACGGAGAAAAAATAATGGCTATCAGCGATATCAGCCACCGCAAGAGATATTTACCCGAAGGCAACGTTTATCTGCCGCACATCGCGGTCATCGAGAAAATTGTAGAAGAGACGCCCGGCATATTAACGTTCCATTTCAATTTCAAAGACCCGAAGCTTAAAGAGGATTTCACCTTCGAGTCGGGGCAGTTCGGCGAATACTCGGTCTTCGGTGTCGGCGAGGCCACTTTCTGCATCTCCTCCAGCCCCACCCGCCGCGACCACTTCGAGTTCGCCGTGCAGCGGGCGGGCACCGTCACCAACGCCCTGCACCGGCTGGGTAAAGGGGCGGAGATAGGCTTCCGCGGGCCTTTCGGCAACAGCTTCCCCCTCGATTACCTCAAGGGCAAGAACCTGGTCTTTGTGGCGGGGGGCATCGGCCTGGCGCCGCTGCGCTCTCTAATCTGGAACGTCATCGATAACCGCGATAAATACGGGAACGTAGATATTATCTATGGCGCGCGCAGTCCGTCCGACCTCTGTTTTAAGTACGACCTTGATGCCTGGAGTCAAAATTCGACGGTAAAAATGACCACCACCGTGGACCGGCAGGCGGAAGGCTGGACGGGCAACGTGGGCTTCGTGCCGAACGTCACGGAGAAGGTCGCCCCTTCCCCCAAAAACGCCGTCGCCATCGTCTGCGGGCCGCCGGTGATGATACGCTTTACCTTCCCGGTGCTGGCCAAGCTCGGCTTCACGCCGGAAAACATGATTACCACGCTGGAGAAGCGGATGAAATGCGGCATCGGCAAGTGCGGGCGGTGCAACATCGGGGATATCTATGTCTGCCGGGACGGGCCGGTCTTTTCCTACGCGCAGATTAAGGCATTTATATCGAGCGAGTACTAGGTCAAGTATTTTCCGGTATCGATAAGGAGGTCGGTATGTCATTAGCCGAATTGGAAAAAAGAATGCAGGCCATTGAAGACCTGGAAGCAATCAAGAAATTACACCAGAACTATATCAATCTGATGGACAACATCCGTTACGATGAAGTCCCCGACCTTTTTACAGATGATGCGGCGGTGGAAGTGCGGGATTCCGGGGTGAAGCGGGGTAAAAAAGAGCTCGCCGAAATCTACCAAATGATCAAGGGTATGTATAAGGGCGGGGTCGCCCGGCACATCGGGCATATGTGCGTCGAGCCGGATATCAAGGTGGATGGAAATAAAGCCAAAGGGACCTGGCTGATTTACTTTTTCGACTCCATACCAAAACAATCCTGGGTGCAGGGCATCAACGAGTGCGAATACCGAAAAGAAAACGGCAAGTGGCTCATCAGCAAGCTCAAATTCACGCGCACGCTGGCGTCTGACCCGTCGTTGTACCCTTAAGCTACCTTAACACTTATATCCTCATCCCTTTTTCCCTTACGTCATTGCGAGACCATTCCGCCGCAGGCGGAAGGCGTGGCAATCCCCTAGTATGGTTATGGCGGAATTAGGGATTGCCGCGGTCGCTAACGCTCCCTCGCAATGACAGAATATTTTTGAGAGGGACTTACGCCCTTCAGGGTGAACCTTCACTTCGTGGCTCGCCACCGTTTCTCGCCACAGGTGGTGACCTCAATGGAACCAGGATGAACCCCTCTCCGCAGGTTATTCCCTAATAAAAAATCCCCGGCACCTTTTGTAGAATACCGGGGATTTCTTCTTTTATTTGTGGTAAAACTACAGGTGGATGGTAAATTCGCACTCATCCGCCCCGGAAATAGCTGTAGCCCCAAGCTCCACGCGTACCGCTCTTCCCAGGATACCCTCCCAGTATTTTTCGACGAAACCGCGCGAACACTGGCAGTATGTAGGCGAGGCCGTTACGCCTTCCGGCAGTCCTCGCATCAGGCTGCAATAACAGCGCATACCCCGGCCGTAAGTGTGGGGCGTATAGTATTGAACTAATACATCCCCTTTCTTCTCGAAGCGAAATCCTTTTGGTGGTTCATGCACCTCCGCTGTCAGGAAAGCCTTCTCGGTAGGATATTTCTGACGCCGCTTCTTGGCCATCTCCATCGGCCGCTTGTTAAGAGCGATACAGTTATGGCCGCAGGCAGTCATGATTTGCTCACGCCTGGCCGGCGGGGTAAGGGCATCCAGTCTATCTATCGCTTCTTTCACCCATAGGGCGACTTTTGCCGGGTTGGATGAGGCAGCAGCTTTATCGCTGCCTTCCATTACCTTTTCACGGACCTTTGCCCCGGCGAATTGCTCGATGCTACCCCCGATTTCCTGGATTTGACCGGCTGTTTTTTTGGTCATCTCCTTCTCCTTAATATTGAGAGAGCATTATAAATAATTACAATAAATGATAGAACATTTATTCTAATTTGTCAAGACCCGCCTCTAACCGTGGTAAAAACAAAAATCCCCGACTTTTTCAGGGTCGGGGATTTTCTCTATCTTGTCATTCCAGCGAAGGCTGGAATCCAGGGGTGGGGTTAAACTACAGTCCCGCCGCCGCCATAATCTCCGGTACTTTCTTCTCCCAGCCGATGGCCATGATGTGCACGCCCTGGCACATTGGTTTCATCTGCTTGATGAGTTCAGCGGCAATCTGGATGCCGGTTTTCTCCCGGTCTTCTTTAGCCGCGGCGGACATTTTCTGGATGAGGTCGTCCGGAACGTGCACGCCGGCGACGTTCGCGTTCATGTATTTAGCCATGCCGGCGTTTCTCAGCGGGATAATGCCGGCCATGACGGGGACTTTGAATTTCTCCACCCGTTTCATGAATTTACCAAAGGTACTGGCATCGTAGACAGCCTGGGTCTGGAAGAACTTCGCCCCGGCGGCGATTTTCTTTTCCATCTTGGCAATCTGCAACTCCGCAGAAGCCTCGGTATTAGAATCCACCTTGACCACCGCCCCGGCAAAGAAAGCGGGTTTGCCGTGCAGTTCGTTGCCAACCATGTCGAAGCCCTCATTAAGGCGCATGATGGCCTGAAGCAGCGTGACCGAATCCAGGTCGAACACGCCCATGGCCTGGGGATGGTCGCCGAGCGCCGGCAGGTCTCCGGTCAAAGCCAGGACATTTTTAATGCCCATTACCCAGGCGCCGAGGAGGTCTGATTGTAAAGCGATACGGTTGCGGTCACGGCAGGTCATCTGAAATATCGGCTCCAGACCGCCCTGGACGCACAGGGCCGACGTCACCAGCGTGCATAGACGCATGACCGAGCTCTGCTGGTCGGTGACGTTGGCGGCATCCACTTTTCCCTTGAGGATTTCGATGTTTTCCTTTATTTCATGAGTATCGGTCCCCTTGAGCGGGCCGAACTCGCAGGAGATGGCGAACTTCCCTGATTCGAGTTTCGATTGCAGGCTCATTTTACCTTCACCTCCTCCTTTTTCACCTCCGGGACGCGGTTTTCCAGCGCAAAGTGCGGGGTGGACATCAGCTTCGGGTCCGGCATCAGCTTCTTATGGTCAAGAGGTTTTATGAATACCTTGAGCTTATCGAGCTGGCCTTTAGCTTTCAGCCGGTTATAAATCAGCTCCCAGCCGCAGTCGCGGTCCTGCGAGATCTCGCATTTCCCTTTATTGGCCCCGCCGCAGGCGCCGCTGACCAGGCTCTTCGTGCAGGCCGTAATCGGGCAGACGCCGCCGGTAAAGTCCAGCAGGCACTGGCCGCACTCCTTACAGCGCTCGCTGCCCTCCCATTCACCGCGGCTGCCGCCCAGGTTGACGGTATTGCAAGCCGGGTGGCAGACCTTGTTAATGGCAGCGGCTACCGCCTGTACGCCGATACCGCAGGTCATCACGAGGACCGAATCGGCGACCGCTACCTGGTCGACTTTGCCCCGCAGCCCCGACTTCACCAGGGCTTTTTCACAGAGAAAATCGATAACCTTGGTGCCGGTCACTTTCTTGCCGGCCGCGGTCAGCTTGTCTTTCATCTCGGCTACCTGCTTGGGGCCGCCGCTGCCCGATGACTGGGCGCAGCCGTTGCAGCCCAGGATAAAGACGCTCTGCTCCGCGCCGAGAAAGCCAGCGATTTCTTCAAACGGCTTCTGTTCTGATAAAATCATCTCTCCTCCTTAAAAACCTACACTACCCTGTACTGACCGAGTTCTCGACCTTTGGGCGTGACGACGTGGATGGAGCAGGCCAGGCAGGGGTCGAAAGAGCGGATGATGCGTACGATTTCAAACGGGTTTTTCTCATCCTTCACTTTAGTGCCGATGAGGGCCTGCTCGATGGGGCCGTGCTGGCCTTTATCATCCATCGGTGATATATTCCAGGTAGTCGGCACGACCGCCTGGTAGTTGGCTATCTTCCTGTCTTTAATCTCAATCCAGTGTCCCAGGGCGCCGCGGGAGCCTTCGATGATGCCCATGCCCATCGCCTCATCGGGGATTTTATATTCGGTGTAGCAGGGCTCACCCGTCTTCAACTGTAAGGCCCAGCCTTCCAGCTGGTCGGCGATGAACTTGGCGGAGAGCGCCCGCGCCAGGTGGCGGCCCAGCACCGAGAAGAGTACCGAAGGTTTCGCTTTAAGCTTAGCCAGGGCGCTATCTACCAGCTCTTTCATCTTCGGGTCGCCCTTGGCGTAGGTCACCGCGACACGCGCCACCGGGCCGACCTCGTACACCTTGCCGTCGTAGCGCGGCGCCTTCGTCCAGGTATAGGCGTCCTTCTTGCCGTGCTGCGGTTTCGTGTCGCCGTGGGAAGGATGAAGTCCGGAGGTCGAGTCCTCATACCAGGAGTGTTTAACGTACTCGGCGATTTTGTTCGTATCCAGCGGGCCCGGTTTCAGGTCGGCGGAGATAGTCCCCTGCTTGAAGAGCCGCTCCCGTGTCGTATAGTCCGGGCTTTTACCATCGAGGTCGTACATGCCGTAGGAGAGCAGGTTCTGGCAGCCGACGCCGATGGCCGCGTAGTCAAGGTACGCGCCGGCCACCGCCAGCACATCGGGGATATAGACATTATCGATAAAGTCCTGGAGAATTTTTATCTTCCAGATATAGGCCATGATATTATCCACCGTGGGCACGCTGGTAACACCGCCGGGGACAACGCCCACGCTGTGCGGAATCTTGCCGCTGAAGATACTGACCGCCTCGTGGCCGATACGCCGGATTTCCAGCGCCCTGACGTAGTGGGCGACGGCCTGCTGGTTGACCGCCGGCGGCAGGCGGTAATCGCCTTCATAGCGGGGCA
>CAZXYV010000086.1:0-7292 GCA_964645025.1 uncultured Dehalococcoidaceae bacterium
GGTTGCCGATAAAATGGCCGATAATCGTAATGAAAAAAGTCGTCAGGCCGGTAGTTATAGCGGCCAGGACAATAGCCACGTGCAGGAAGGCGTAGCTTAGGCCGGCCGCCAGCGAATCGATACTCGTGGCCACGGATAGCGCCAGGAGAGTAAACAGTCTATTGATATCTTTAACGGCCCGCGCCCCTTCTATATCGTGAAACGACTCCCATATCATCCTTCCGCCGATAACCGCGAGCAATCCGAAAGCCAGCCAGTGGTCATAAGCCGAGATAAACTGGACGACACTGCGCCCCACCAGCCACCCGATAACTAGCATGATTGCCTGGAAGAGACCGAAGGCCAGCGGAAAACGGATGAACTGACGGAAAGATAATCCCCTCTGCGAGATACTCAGACTTAAAGCGACGGCGAAGCAGTCCGCCGATAGGCCGACCGCCGTGATAAGAATCGTGATGAAGCCTACATCGGACACTTGTTTAATTATGGCACAGGATAATGTAATTGTCATTGTCGGGCTTCAGCCTGAACGGTTCAGCCTGAAGGCTTGACCCGACAATCCAGACGTAATTACCCCTCCCCTGTATTCTACCGGGAGTTTACCCCGTACGCCGATGGGGGGTCGGAATGACATTCGTTATTAGTTCAGGTTATCTTGATTAAACCCTGTTTGATAGCCACCACCACGGCCTCCGTGCGGGCGTTAGCGTTGAGCTTACGCAGGATAGAGGTAACGTGGTTCTTGATGGTCTGCTCGCTGATGCCGAGCTCGGCGGCAATCTGTTTGTTGAGATATCCCTGTCCGATGTACTGGAGTATCTCTATCTCCCGGGGGGTGAGGGGCGAGATAAAGGCTTCCGCCTCGCTGCGGGAAGAAAGCTCCTGGAACTGCTGTAAGACATGCTCGGCCACCTTAGGGCGGTTGGTAAGGGCCTCGTTGATGGGGTGCTCGCCTTTGGCGACACGCCTGACGGTCTCGATAAGCTGCTGGGCGGTCACTTCCTTACTCAAATAGGCCGAGGCCTGAGCTTTGAGGGCGAGGAACAGCTGATTGTCATCGGGATTAGAGGTAAGCAACATCACACCGATATTGGGCGAGCGTTGTCTTATTTTTCGGGCAAGGTCCAGACCATTCTCAGCCTGGCCATCGAGGTCGAGCAAAGCTACATCCGGCGGGAGATTATCAATAGCTTTCAATACGTCATCATTAATCGGCGTCATGCCGAGGATAATCATATCTTCGGTATCTGAAAACGTATGCTCGACCGCCTGCTGAAACAAAGATTGCTGACTGATAACAAATACTTGAATCTTATTAATCTTGTTGTTGTTCATAGTTGCTGCGCCAGTTAAGGTCTATCAATATAGCCTTAACTGTCTCACCTCCTCGCCTTATTTCTCTCGTCCGCAATCTTGATTCTATCGATTGAGACGAACTGGTCTATCAGATAGGGGTCGAACTGTTTTCCCCCGCATTTTTTCAGCTCCTCGATGGCGCATTCATGGTTTAAGGTCCCGGAATACGACCGCTCCGAAGTCATCGCGACATATGAATCGGCGATAGCCAGAATGCGCGCCTCCAGCGGTATCTCGTCGCCCTTTAAGCCGCGGGGATACCCGCTGCCATCATACCATTCATGGTGATGTAAAATACCGTTGGTACAGGATGTCAGTTGAGGGATCCGCCCGGCTATATCCGCCCCCAGTTTCGGGTGGGTTTTTACCAGCTCCCATTCATCCGCGGTTAATTCGGACGTTTTGTTAATGACTAAATCGCTAATACCTATTTTGCCAATATCATGCATCAGGGCACAGGCCTCCAGACGGCTCATTTCCACTGTATCCAGTTTGAGCAGTTTACCCAGGGCGAGAGAGTAATCGGTCACTCTCTTCGAATGATTAAAAGTATAATAGCTCCTGGCATCCACGGTTTCCGCCAGGCCGCGAATAACCTCGAGGATTTTAATATCTATGCAATTTCCAGCATCCTCGTTTGACGCGCCGGTCTGTAAAGATGCCAGAGTGCCCGAAGCCCGACAGCTCTGGTTGCCGCCGCTCCGTTTGGCACGATACAAAGTTACGTCTGCCGCCGCGATAATATCAGTGTGGCTGATGCCGTCATCCGGCCAGCTGGCCAGGCCGATGCTTATCGTCACCGGGATATCACCGGAGTTTACTTCTTCAGCGATTGACTTGCGCACCCGTTCGGTTACCTGAAGACCGGCATCGATGGTTGTCTGCGGCAGGAGAATGGCAAATTCGTCCCCACCGTAGCGGAAAGCGCGGTCGGCATTACGGATGGCACTTTTGATCACGGTGCCGACCTGTCTCAGCAGCTTATCGCCCGCGGGATGCCCGTAGCTATCGTTATAGACTTTAAAAGAGTCCAGGTCCAGAATGGCCAATGAGAAGACACCGCCGTACCGGGAATGACGGCTTATTTCGTTATCAATCATCTCATCCAGGGAGCGGCGGTTGAGCAGCGCGGTAAGCTCATCGATGCGGGCTTTCTTTTCGGCTTTCGCGTAAAGCAGGGTGTTCTCCAACGGCATGGCAATCTGCGCGGTAAGCTGTTCCAGCAGCTTAATATGCCGCTGGCTATAGGCGCTCGGCCGTTTGCTGGTGATGATAAGACTACCGATAGCCCTGCCCTTGGCAAGCAAAGGCAGATAGACCACAGTACGTAAGCCCTGCTGATAAAAATTTTCTCCGGTCTTGAAGTATCTCCCCTGTGAAAGGTCAGACTCCACAAACACCTTCTTCTGCGTGATTACCCAGCCGGTACCTGACCCTTCCAGAGGTATTCTTTCTCCGACCTGATAGGCTGACCCTTCCACGGAAGATAATGCCACGCAGCAAAGGTCATTTTCGTCAAGAAGCACAATCGTGCCCCATTCGACATCAATTACCTTTTTCAGCTCTTCAATAAAGCTGCCGAATATTTCTTGAATATCCAGGCTGGAGGAAAGTATGAAACTGGAATTATTGATGACGGAGAGCTCTTCTTCACGCTCCCTGAGTTGTTCCCGCAGGAACTCTTTTTCCATGCTTACCGCTACCCGGCTGGTGACATCCTCGATTACCCCCAGCTCTTCAAGTAAAAACCTGCCGGTATATTTATTACCCAGCACCAATATGGCTATCAAACGCTCGCGGCTGATTAATGGCACGAACATCGATATCTCTTTTGATTCTATCTCTTCCTTTTCTTTTGGCCATAGCCCCAGAAAAGCGGGGAGGATGGTCAGGTTTTCTCTGGTTAAAGGCTTTTGCTCCCTTTCCAGGTACCTGATAACAGGATTACCGGCCCGCAACCTCAGGTTTGCCAGCCGGCTGTCTCTGTCCTTAGGCTCCACAAAATGGGTGAGGAAATCTCCGCTGCCTGTCTCGGGGAAAAGCAGACAGGCCTGTTTAATGTTAATAGCTTTTGTGAGCAATCCCAGCAGCTCACCGCCTTGCTCCTTTAAGCTGAAGACGTTGTGGATTTTACTGGTAAAATCGTTTAGTCTCTGGTGATAATCGTAGCTGGAACCCCGGAAAGCCCGGTTCAATAGTGCAAAGAGCTGACCTTTTAATCTATAGATGAATACAGCGACAGCCATAGCCAGTACTGTAGCTATGAAAGAGGCAACCAGATCCAGTTCAAATTTAAAAAGAATTTGTAACAATATTAATATCAACCAGAAGCTCAAAGCACCGATAATACCCAGAGTAATCCAGGCGGTGCCCCGCCGCAGCACTATTCTGATATCCACCAGCCGGTGCCTGATGACGGAATAGCTCAATATAAAGGCCACGATAAGGTTGCCAAAATGGCTGATCGGATATTCCTTGCCCCAGGGAAGCAGGGAAATCAAAGTAAATACGGTCAGGACAATAATGCTAATGATGAGAGTAAGTGTCTGATTGTGTAACACCGGATTATCTTCTGTCTTTAGAACTGTAATAAATACATAGAGATTTCTGGCCACTATTATCAGCAGGAGAATGGCCATGACAATGACCCAAGGACCATATTCCGGATAAAGTCGGTCACCACTTGCCTCAACACCTCTCGGGATATATCCCATCAATACTAAAGCAATAACAACTAACAGGGAAGCATAAGCAAAAGGTAACCAGCGCCCTTTCTGTGGAGGGAAGAAGGAAGATGTAAAACAGTGGAATTGAACAGCCGTCAGGGCAAAAAGAAAAATAATAAGCTTACCTAAAATTAATGAGTCCCGCGGTTCAAAATTACCCCGTAGATAGACGGTGACGATGCTCCACACCATTGCCGAAATCAGAAAGAGGAGGAAAAACATATGGCGTTTCCGCCACGGGCGAGTGTTGGCGGTGGAAAACAACAGTGGTATATAGGTTATGGTGGCTATTAAAGGCGCTATGGCATAGGGATTCATATAAAATGATTATCTGTCCAAATACAAACACTGTCAAGAGGGAACCAAAGTATGAGAACCAAGGTAGGGGAGACTAAAGTACTAGGAAACAGTGACTTTCTCAGTACCGGACTTTTCTTTAAGTTTAGCCCCGGATTTAGTCACAATGATAGTCTCTTCGGTCTCGGCCATAAGTGTGGAAAGCACTTTTGCTGGGGGATTGACATGGGGCGGTTTTAAATGGGCCAGGTCGGCGCCTTCAGCCTGCCTCTGGGCCAGATAACTGTTGAAAGTGCCGCGTGGAAGCAAGGTAACTTCCAATTTAAATTCGATAAAATTCGCAAAATCATTACGAATCATCAAGCTGTTATCATCATTATCATCCAAATTTGTAATCTGTTTATGAATAGCCTTTGCTATCTCAGTTGCACTGGTTTGGCAACCATCAGCAGGCTCAAGGCACAACTGCAGCACCGGCTCTCCTTCCTTCTTGAAAGCAATCCAATCGGTATAGGGGATTCCGGAGCTTTCTATCGCCTGCCATATCGTCTTTTCCGTCAATCTGACAAAAACGAAGTCGATGATGTCATCGACCCGCCGCTCGAATGACATCTGCGGTAGATTGATACCCAGTTTATCATTGCGTAAAGATTGTATCCTCACCATATCCCCAATACGGTACCTGGTCATAATTCCGCCGTGAAAATTGGTGATTACTATTTCGTAGTTCTCGCCGGCTTTTACTTCATCCAGTAATAATGTCCGGGGTTTATAGGTGCGGTCCATCTGTAATTTCAACTGTTCATCTTCCGGAATAAACTCCAGGAAATTCAACTGGGGGATAAAAGTCAAGTTGTTGTAGTCCCACGCCTGAGTGGCGATGACTCCGCCCTCGGTACAGGCGTATAAATCCAGGGGCCTCTTGCCCCAGAACTCTCTAATCTTATCTTTATAAACCAGGCTGTCCACCCCGCTACCGATGATACCCTTTATCGACCACAGGTCTTTGGGTAATATGGGGCGTCCGGCCAGACGGCTCCTGATTTTACCTCGGCTGAGCCGCCATAAAGCCCTGGGGCTTTTCAAGAATGGCCGAAGGCTTGCCTTATTCGAGGATTCACGTATTTTTTCACCTACATTAACGAGGATAAGGGAAAGCCCGAAAAAATAATCAAAACCTTCGGTCATGGCTTGCTTGAAACCTTGCTTGATTCTCTCTTCAAAGGATAAGTTCGCTGTTTCTTCCAGAGGCGGTAAATAGATAAAAGGAGACTGCATTCTGAGCAGGTCAGCAAAGGTCCCCGAGATATAAGGCACGGGTGCTACGGAATATAATACTTTGATAGGATCGGTGATATTCGAAGAATCACCCCAGTCACTACAGCCAGCCAGCATACCCACGCCATATAAAGCTTTACTCAGTTCGCTGGCGTACGCCGAACTCATCGGCACCCATTTGCAGGGGTATTCCCCAGACCTGCCGGCGCTGTGCGCCCAGAGTACCGGCTTCTCCGGCAAAATATCTTCTCTTTTTTCCAGTAGCTCCGGGCAGTAATCTTTATAGGTGGTGAGGGGCACCTGTTGCCGGAACTCTTCTACGGTTTCCGGCTTCGCGCCGCGCATAATCTTTTTCCCCAGGGCGCTATTGTTGAGCGTTTCCAGTTGCTGTAACAGGAGCCGCCTCTGGATATCCATGAACTCGCTGATATTCAGCTTAAGAAAGCCGCAGCACATCTGCCACAGCTCTTCGTTTTTACCCTCCCGTAAAAGATCCACCGCTCTGGGCATCAATCACCTCTCAAGCTATTAGTGGGAATTTACAGCTACAGATTCAGACTAAGGCATAACACGTAGCTTGGGAAGTGATTTTGTTCTAGAACAAAGTTCTATTAGCTACAAAGATAATACTGAGGATGTTGTGGCAGACGAAGGTTTGAGACCGGGTTAAAACTCTTTGGTATCTTCATCAAACGGCTTGAGGGAATCCAATTGCTGGTTCAGTGCCTGGATATCCTCATTACCTTTAGCGTGGCCCATGGCCATGCCGTAGCTGATGAAGAACTGGAGAAAATTGTGGAGCAGACCCGTCATCTGGCTGGCAAACTGTTGGTACTCTTCCTTGGAGACGCACTCTTTCTGGTTCGCCTGGTCTTTTAACTGACACTGAATGAGATAATTGACGAACTCGGTACGGTTCATCTCCCCGCGGTTTTCATCTATCTGTTTGACGATATCTTCTTTGACCACCATGATTAAATCGTCTTCATCTAATACTAGAGTTCGTCTCATTGTCTTCTTATATCCTTTTTAATGCCCCCGAAAGGTCGGTGCTTATTCATTTATTATTTATTATCAGTGTACCCCAGGGTCATAAAAATCCATATAAAAGAAATAAAATAATTATAAAGATTTGCTTAAGGTTTCATTAAAGATGGGCGCACCTACGTTACCTCGGGTGACGAAAAACAGACTAAAAAAACCCGGAATTTCAGGTTGTCTCAGGGTAACGTGAAAGGTGTAGAGGGTAGTAGAATGCCGCGGCTCTCAGACTGAAAGGGATTAATACGTTACAGGTTCTCTGATAGTGGCGGTTCCAGCATGGCGATAAGGTTATCGATGGCCCGGAGCAGTTTGAGGCCGCTATCGGTTACCTGGTAGGCTATCATGGTGTTGTCCAGATCCACTTTATTTATAAAACCCTGGTTAACGAGGTATTCAAGGTATTTTTGAATCTGGCTGTAGCTCAGGTTGGCGGTGTACATGATTTCCGTCTTGCCCGCGCCCTTTTCCCCAACACGGAGCATATCGGCGATTATTTTAATATCGGAGCGCCGCCGGCTGACGCCCGGACGGGATGGCGCTGCCTTGACATCTGAGGTGGTCTGGGTATTTAGTCCTGGATTCATACAGGAC
>CAZXYV010000087.1:0-7255 GCA_964645025.1 uncultured Dehalococcoidaceae bacterium
CCCAGGCCGCCGGTAATCACGACAATTTTACCCTGCACATTGAAAAGGTCTTCAGGCACAGATATATTCCTCAACGGATTTTATTACGTTACCGTTTCTGGTTCTTTTTACCATGGTCAGCTAAGTCGGCGAACGAAATAGTATCATCCTCTGCCAGGGGACGGAGAGTAACCTTCCCGATGACGTTTTGAAGTTCGTACGGGGGTAAACCATCGTTAGGTGACTTAATGGCGATATCTTCGCGCTTGAGTGTATAGCCGGCGGGCAGGTTGCGGGCGGCCACGAGCTTCTTCCCCATTTTAAATAACCCTACGGCTTCGCTGGGATATCTTTTCTTGATACCATCGCCAAGGGACAGGTGCGCCCGGCGTAAGTCGCGGACGACACGGGTAAGACCGGGACGTTCCAGGGAAAAAGCGTGGTCAGTCCCTTTCATCGCCCGGTTCAGTGTCACATGCTTTTCAACGACCCGCGCTCCCAGTATATAGCCTACGACTACCATGGCAATACCGCTATCATGGGCCGAGAGACCGATGACGGCCTTCGGGAACTTCTCCCGGTAGGTCTTGATAGTATTCAGATTCATCTCTTCCCAGCTGCAGGGATAGCTGCAAGTGGCCTGCATCAGGCATAGCTGCGGATTTATCGGCATGATGGTATCATAAGCGCGCTGCACGTCCTCCATAGTACTGCCGCCGGTGCTGACAATCATGGGTTTTTTAAAACCGGCTACATATTCCAGCAGGGGGGTGTTGGTCAGGTCGCCGGAAGCAATTTTAAAGGCCGGCATATCCAGTTTCTGGAGGAAGTCAGCGCTTTTTAAATCAAAAGCGGTCGCAAAGAGGGTGATACCAATTTCTCTGGCCTGCTTTATTAACTCGCGGTATTCGTCTAATCCGAACTCCAGCGCTTTACGGTGTTCTCCGTAGGTTTTACCGAAGCTGTTTTCATGGTCGTAAGGCTGATTGTACAGGGCGTGGGTATAGAGACTAAGGTTATCGCGTTTCTGGAACTTAACGGCATCGGCGCCGCATTCCTTTGCCATTTTAAGGAGCTCGATAGCTTTGTCTAAACTACCCTGGTGGTTATGGCCAACTTCCGCAATTACATAGCAATCGCTGTTATCATTGATGCGCCGGTTATTGATTATCAACTCTCTTTTCATAGCGACCGGTCCTCCTGCCTAAGGGCCTATTAGCAAGTCTTAAGTCCAAATTGTAACAATAAATATGCCATTTGTCAAATTAGATACGTTATTTACGCTTGTTAAATCATATTAAATTATAATGAATACCTGTAAAGATGTAAAGTAGTAAAAAGTATATTTAAGTTATCAAGCTCATCAGGCTCACGGGATGAAAACCGCCGCATTTCTGTGTATAATAACGGTAAAAGAAAAACATATGACTGATGAAATCAAGTTACATATCAGTTATCTTATCTGCAGGACTATTGGCACGATTTCCTTTGTGAGAAGACTTGAATGGCGGAAGTTATTGGCGTGGCTCCATCCGGAAGCGGGCGATAAGGTGCTGGATGTGGCCAGCGGGTCCGGGGAGTTGAGCCTGTTAGTGGCTAAAAAAGGCTGCCTGGTAAGCGGCGTTGATTTATCCGAAGATGGTATCAAATTTGCCAGGCGTCTTTTGCAACGCGCCGGCATACCGGGCGATTTTAAAATTGGTGATGCGGAACATCTGCCTTATCCGGACGGGTATTTCGATAAAGTAATCTGCAGTTCAGCACTGGAACATTTTAGTAATGATGTCCAGGCTTTACAGGAGATGAAGAGGGTCTTAAAGCCCGGCGGCAAGCTCGTTCTTACGGTGGATAGTCTGAATTATCCGATTAACGATAAGCTCAAAGCTTTGCACAAGGCAGTTTTTTCCGTAGTGCATTATTATACGCGTGATGACTTCAGGAATAAACTTAACCTGGTGGGTCTGGAGACCCAGAGGAGCGAATATCTTTTAAACTCATGGTTGCCCTGTTATTTCTACAGACTTTATATCAGGTTCCAAAAGCCCCTGATATTTTGGCTTGTGGTTTCGCTCCTTCTTTATCCTGTATTCCTGGTTTCGGAAAAGCTGTTCCGCCGGAAAGATAGCGGGTATACGTTAATCACGGAGGCGAAGAAGCTTCTTTAGCAGACTGTTCCACACGATATACGCGCGAAAATGGTTAGGATATCTTCAGGGTAAAAGTAGTGATAAACTCATTGAAACAATACGCACGGCGCTCGGCCATCCTGAAACGACTCTACTTCCGGTATCTTGCCAGGAGAAAAGGTTATTTCCCTGACTGGAACAAAATATTGTCACCCGATAAAGCGTTCTGGGATGCAGCTCTCCAGAAAGCCAGGAGCGGGCCGAATATCCTGGTGGCGACGAACACCGGGGGTCATATTCCGGTGATTAATATGGAGGGGCTTCTGGCAGCTGCCCTGACGTTGAGAGGCGCCAACGTCCACGTTCTGCTTTGTGATGAACTGCTGCCGGCGTGCTTGCTGTGCGCTATCGGTCTCTATCCGGACCAAAAGCAATTTGTCAAACACGGCCCACGTCAGGATGTGTGCCAGGGTTGTTATCACCCGGCCTTTAAAATGTACCGTTCCTTCGGCCTTACCATACATCGTTTAAGTGAATTGCTATCGCCGGAAGACATCCAAAATGCCGGAAAGATTGCGGCCACTTTGCCCTTTAACGCTATCGGCGATTACGCTCTGGACGGGATGGCGGTGGGAGAACATGCCTTGGCCGGGGCGTTGCGGTTTTTCGCCCGGGGCACTCTGGAAGGTGAGCCGTACGCCGAGGCCGTGTTACGCCGGTACTTAAATGCCGCCCTGCTCACCGCTTACGCGATGCGGCTGCTCTTGAAGAAAATAGACATTGAATGCGCCGTCTTTCACCATGGTATCTATGTCCCTCAGGGGCTGGTGGGGGAAGTGTGCCGCCGGATGCAAGTAAGGGTAGTCAACTGGAACCCCGCTTACCGTAAAACCTGCTTCATCTTCAGTCACGGCGATACCTATCATCACACACTTATGTCCGAACCCGTCTCCAGGTGGGAGGGCATCCCCTGGACTTCTCAAACGGAATCTGAATTGATGGACTATCTGAAGAGCCGCTGGCGCGGGACAGATGACTGGATATGGTTTCATGAAAATCCCCGGGAAGACCTGAAAGAAATCGCGCGCGAGGTAGGGGTGGACTTCTCCAAACCCTGTATCGGCCTGCTGACCAACGTGGTCTGGGATGCCCAGCTTCACTATCCCGCTAACGCCTTCCCCGACATGCTAACGTGGATTCAAAAGACTATCGATTATTTCTCCAGGCGGCCGGACTTGCAGCTCCTGATACGCGTTCATCCCGCTGAAATCAGGGGAACCGTGCTATCCCGGCAACTCGTTGTGGATGAGATTAACAAGGCCTTTCCTCATCTCCCGGGAAATGTCTTCGTCATCCCGCCGGAAAGCCGGGTCAGCACTTACGCGGCGATGATGGCGTGTAATGCCGTTATCATTTACGGCACCAAGACCGGAGTTGAGCTTACCAGCCTGGGCATACCGGTCATCGTGGCCGGCGAGGCCTGGGTACGCAACAAAGGCATCACCATAGACGTATCATCGGCCGGAGAGTATTTTAATTTACTTGACAGGTTACCTTTGGAGAAATCCCTGGACGAACCGGCTGTGCAGAGGGCCCGCCAATATGCTTACCACTTCTTCTTCAGACGTATGATTCCGGTGGAGTACCTGCAGCCCACGGGTGGTAGCACCACCTATAAAATACAGCTTCAAGGACTGAAAGAGTTGTTACCCGGGCGCAGTCGGGGGCTGGACATAATATGTGACGGCATCTTGCATGGAACGGACTTCATCTATCCTGCTGAACATCAAACCTAATCTGAGTCATAAAGATGGTTAAGATGCAATGTTCGTAATTTCTATTATGTCTCAATGATACACCTGGGCCCCGCTGTTATCATATACTTTGCTCCGGTAGGCAAGTACTTCCTGGCCGAAAGCCGAGCCCGGCAGGTCTACGTACTGTCTCATCTGCCCCCGGGAATATACAATTAGCCTCTTTTGTACATTAATGCTCCGTAAATAGATATACGCGCTATCTGGTATCATCTTTGTATCACTAAAGAAAGCTGAGGCCCCTTTCCGTAAAGGTGTCCCGACCAGCCAGGTTGTGCCATACCAATCGGCATATATTTTCGATTCCACCGTCGTATTTGATAATAGCCATTCTTTAGCGGCTATTTCCTGCTCGTTATAGCGGGGGTAATCCAGCTCGGGATTAAGCGCAATAGAGGTAATGCGGTCTCCAGTAACAGCATAAATAAAGGCAGTATAGAATAAGAAATAGGGGATTAAAACCAGGATGACTACCAGCACTAATGATATGTGGCTGGTCAGCACCCGAGTCCAACTGAAAGTCACCAGCCTAGATAGCCACCGGAAAACGGTCATACCGCCGAGGACACAAAACGGTGCCAGAAAGAAAAGCGTAATGTGGTAAATCCGGCTAATGTTAAAATTTTTAGAAAAATGGGGCAATATGATGCACATCAGCAGCAGCAGACTGCTCACGAGTGTCATGGCTACATATATCGAACGGGACTTCCCTTTATTCCGACTGAAAAGAAGCCCGATAACGCCGGCCACGATGAAAAACTGGATGCAATACTGAATTATTAAAAACACCTGCCTTGGTATCGAAGTTATTTCCGGTGAAGCCATGCCGATAGCCATTAAAACGGCTGATTCCCTTGTCTCCACAAAGAAAAAACCAACCAGACTTTGGAAGGTGCTTTGACCGATATTTATGATAGAGGTGAACGGAGAGCCGGCACTGAGGTACATGTACCAGGCGAAACAAAAGGTAATATAGAGAAATACGAGATTGCCGGTAAGCGTATTTGTTGATGACGACTGGGCTATAATCATATCGCCAATCTTTCCAGAGTCATCGCTACCTCTATTTAACCTCTTAGTTAGGTATTCCCATAAATTGGTCAGGATACGGGTTTTCATCAAGGAAACAAACAGCAGGGTTAAGACCAGATAGAAGAGAACGAAATAAGATAATCCGTAATGAGATACTATAATTGAGAGGCTGAATATTATAAGAATGGGTATTTTCTTACCGACAACCATGGTGCTGTCTAACAGTGATAAAAGGAATAATGCAAATAACAGTTCCGCCACTTCCATTCTGGCCAGCTGGATGGCCTCATGGAGGAAGAAACCGAGAGACATGAAGAAGAACGCCGCGAAAAAGGCGACCTTATCATCGGTCCGTTTGCGGTACACCTGGAATAATGCCAGGGGGACGAGGGAAAAAAACAGAGGATAAATTATCTTTAATATCCAGATAAGGTCCATATCGGCTATAAGCGAGTATATTGGCCCAAGCATGACCACGCTCAACATCGAGTTAATATTGGATGGCAGGGATGAATCCCAGAACCCATTGGAAAGGACCAGACTTTGATAGAAGTATTCGTGGTGAATGTCGGCTCCCGTGATGTATCTGGATATTAGCGACATGTGCCAGAGGAGGGAGAGGGATATCATCGCTATCGCCAGTGGATATAATTTCCGGGGGATGAATTTATTAATGGCTATGAGAAAGGCCGCCACGGCGATTAAAGCGAGCAGGATGAGCAGCAGGGTATTAATATGGTAAAAATTAGCCAGGTAATAGGCCCCCACCGCGCTGATGACGGGTAGTGAAACTAAAAACAGGCATGGTGGTGAAAATGTTTCTGGCCATGGTACGGACGTGGGCTCGGCTTGATGTACAGTCTCATTACGTTCCCGGAAATAGACAATAACTAAAAGAATTAGTGTGACCAGGCTAAAGGTGATATCCACGGGCAGGGTAGAGATTGGTCGCGGGAGATTGAAAAGAAGAAAGAACACATTAATAAAAAGCCCTAGGAACATATCAAAAGCGAGGCTCAAACCGACAGAATATAATATCGTCTCGACAAATCCCAGTCTCTGGAAACGAAACAGCTTCAAAATGAGTAGCCCCGGGATAAAGGTGAGATAGACAAAACCAATGAGTTGCCTGAAAAACGGGATATTAATACCTGCAGCCCCCAGCACCATGAACAAAGCCATGGCGACCTGGATAGCAATGACAAGCGAAAGGAACCTCTTTATTCCCAAGCTAACCTCTCGAGTTCCCTCAAGCTCGGGGCGTTCTGGCTGCCCTTTCCAGGACTTCGTTTAGCTTATCGGATGCTTTTTCCCGGTTATAGTTGGCTACCATAAGTTGCCTCGCCCCGGCGCCTATTCTCTCCCTCATCTGACGGTCGATAAGGAGTTCGACCACTTTATTGACAAACTCCTCAGTATTATCGGCAATGATAACATTTTCCCCTGGTGTAACGTTTATCCCTTTAACAGCCATTGAGGTGGCTACAACAGGTTTACCTACCGTCATGGCTTGCTGTAACCGATGTTTGATGCCAAAACCTTCCTGTAGAGGGGCGATAACTGCCCAGGCGCGAGAAAGGTAAGGTCTGAGGTCATCCACGTAACCGGTAACGATGACTGATTCATCCTCGGTCAACTGAAGTAATTTCTTTCCGGGACTTTTCCCCACAATATAAAGTCTTAGTTGTGGAACCTTCATCTTAATTAACGGATATTTCTGGTAATAAAAATCGAGTACCATTTTCTGATTTTCCGGGTTGTCCATTGAACCAGTAATGATCAAGCTTGGAACGGGTGCCTCCGGCTCGATAATTTTAAAATAGTCCGTATCAATGCCAGTAGGGATAACGACGATATCCAGATTCGGACAATGGGAAAGTACCACGTCCCTCTGGTGGGAGGAGACTGCAATAGATATAGTGGCGCGCTGGTATGTCCTGGCGTAGTTTATCGTCTGACAGTAGTAAAGAAGACGGAATAATTTTTTTAACCAGTGCTTTTCTAGTTTATATTGCATTAGGGCTATTTCGGATTGCTCGAAAACTTCCAGCAGCACCACAGGGACCTTGGCATTTGACACATAAGGAAGCATAGTAGGGTGGTCGAGTACCAGAACATCAAATCTATTATTATCAAGTAAAGCGTCAACTTTCTTTGATAGCCCGGTAGAATAGGCAAAGCCGAGAAGGGAACGCCCCCCACCCAGAATGTTTTTTAAAGCCAGCAGGATAGCTCTAGGTGATTTCAGGCCGGGCCAGACGGGTATCGCCACGGTTTCAGTCCGGCAGTAGGGGTTCAGGCCGG
>CAZXYV010000088.1:0-1693 GCA_964645025.1 uncultured Dehalococcoidaceae bacterium
GTCGAATTCCCGTCGATGATGATAAGCTCATCCCCGGGGTGAAGGAGGGCGCGGCACCGGTCCAGGGCTTGCCGGAGGTATTCGGCCCGGTTCTTGGTGGTTATAATAAAGGAGACCCTTTTAGATGCACGTGACTCGGAATCAGTCTTTAGCAGCTTCATTTTAGGTGAAATCACTTATCATATCTTTTAACTAAAACCAATTGCTCGGTCTGGCAGTAGCCTACTTTAAACCCTTTATTCTCCTCAAGATATTCCAGTACAGCTTTTTTTACCCCTGGGCACATCGGGGTGTTAAAATCATCTATAATCATCACCCCGCCTGGAGCAATCCGGGACCCGAAATACCTTAAGCAATCCAGCGTCGAAAGATAGGAATCAACATCGATATGTACCAGTCCATAATAAATCTCAGGGAGGATTTTAACCGATTCACTAATTTCACCTTTATGGACTTCGAGCCGTTTGAATGGTGCAAGGTACGCTTTTACCTCGTCATAATTCGTATCCCCAAAACCCCCTTCAACTTGGCCGGGGTCGTCTTTAGTTAATCTCGAGGGATGCCCTTCAAATGTATCAAACACATGCATTGGAACCTCGTAACCAAGTAGATGTTGAAAAGCACTTGCCAAAAAATAACTAGACCCGCCTTTATATACCCCTATTTCAGCTATTGGAATAGGTTTCATCTGGTGATTATATTGCTTTACATGCTTAAGAACATCTTGCGTTGCGTTCCAGAGTGTATATAGCCGGTTATAGTCAAAAAGTGTTCGACCTGACTCGATAACTGGACTTGCCACAGTATAAAATAACTCATAACTCCGGCGGTCGCGGCTGTAAAAGTACGGTGTGGCACCCCACAATTGTGTTCTTTCAACGTACACGTAGTCGGGTTTATATCTTACAACAAAAAATCCCATCCGGCGGGTAATAAATTGACAAATAGACAAAATTTTGGATAAATTATTTTTCATTTATGAATCTCCTTTAAAACTGTTACTAACTATCTTTGCAGGAACGCCCCCAATGATACACTCGGCAGGAAAGCTTTTAGTTATTACTGCGCCAGCCATGACCAGGCAGTTTTCCCCTAGAGTAACTCCGCCTATCACAATAGCCCCAGATGCAATCCAGGTACCGGCTCCTATCCTGATATCATAGCCTGTTGTTGGTACTTGGCTTAATTTCGGTCGCTTCAGTTTGCCGTTTTCAAATAAATGTCTGCCTGTTAAAAACATGACCCCGTGACCTATTATTACATCATCTCCTATATATATATCGCCGCTTCTTGTGTTAAATATTGCGTTTATCGTCAGCAGGTTTTTTGCCCTTGACCAGTGCAATCGTTCTGCAGGTCCGTGAATCAAGTGGCGGTAGTAGTGTTCAAAGCCTAGACTGCAAAGATATTTGATGATGAATTCTTTAAACATTTTTAGATTACCCTTTTAGATGCCTGGGCTTCTAAATCTATTTTTTGGGCCATCATTATCGCTAACCTCGCTCCATGTGGAGGAACAGGCACTATCTATCTTTTTACTCAACTACCATATACGATACCCTCGATGCATAGCGGTATCTTTTCAGGTTGATTTTGTTCAGGCCGAGGACTTCCTTGAGCGCCACGGTTTCGCCGGGGGAATCGGGGTCGTTTAACTCGTCAAAGCCCAGCACGCTGCCCTTGACCAGGTGAG
>CAZXYV010000088.1:1793-7146 GCA_964645025.1 uncultured Dehalococcoidaceae bacterium
GAATCGGGGTCGTTTAACTCGTCAAAGCCCAGCACGCTGCCCTTGACCAGGTGAGGGCGAATCGCCTCCAGGCATTTGCGGGTGGGTTCGTAAAGGTCAAAGTCAAAATAGGCCAGGGCGATTATCGTTTCAGGGTGCGCCGCCAGGTATTTATCTATCTCGGAGGTGGCGTCTCCGGGGACGAGCTCGAACTTTTTTATGTGGGGCAGGGGGTTGTCCTTTTCCTGAAGTTCCATGACCTTCGTCAGGTAAGCAACGTAGTCCTTCGAGACGCTGTCCGCTCCGACCCTCATCAGCTTGGACTTGCCGTCTTTGTCCGTTATCCCCGGGAAACCTTTGAAGGTATCGAAGCCGACTATTTTGCGATGGCGGTTAAAAGGCTCGTAAATCCCCCGGAGAGCGGCAAAGAGCGATGAGTTCTGTCCCCACCTTACCCCGAACTCGATGACAATCCCCTGGACATCGATAATCTGCTGATACAGGTGATTCATAAAGAGAATCCTGGAGAGATTTTTAGAATTCAGAAACAGGCCGAGGTTGGCCAGAATTTCAGAATCGGGTATGGGGCATTGACGGAAGGTTTTGACAAACTCGTCCCTTGCCTGGCTTTCTTCATGGCTCTCATAAGAAATATTACCGAATTCTGATTTTTTCACATTATCCTCCCGGCGCCTTAATTATCACGGATAAAAACGGGAATAGGCTTTTGGCCGTTATGGGCAATCACCCATGCCCAGTAGCGGACCCTCCCCTCGATAAGGTCATAGTCATACCTGCCGGTAGTATCGGCGCTTTGCCTGACTCTGACCGGCTTTAAAACGTCCCCGTTGCGGATGTCTTGCGCCAGCTCCGCCGGACCGGGCACGAAACCCAGCCTGTTTTCCAGTGCCTCTTCCAGAGTCCGGTAGACCTGCCGGTTCCCCTGACCGCCCGGAATAACGTTAATCCGGCTGGTGGGCACGTAGATGAACTCCTGAGTGAAGACCCTGTTTATCTTCTCGAAATCCTCAATGGAGAGTTCAAAGTCAGTAGCACCGGCGTTTTGACGGACATGGTCGGGTTGGATTGCCTTGGGAATAGCTATCACGGCATCGTGGGAGACCAGCCAGTTCAGGGCTATCTGGGACATCGTCTTACGATATTTATCGGCAATCTGCTGCAATACCCTGATTCTGCTATCGCCGCTGGCCACTTTCCCCTGGTCTAACGGACTGTAGGCGATGGCGGTCAGTCCCTGCCCCTGGCAGTAAGGTAAAATATTGTTTTCGATAGTGCGGTCAAAGAGATTATATTCCACCTGTACCGATACGACAGCCCCCGGCGGCAGGGCAATTTTAGCCGCCTTAAGCTCCTTAAGCGAAAGGTTGCCGAGGCCGGCATATCTAATCTTACCGTCCCGCCGGAGCTGTTCCAGGGCCCGCATGGTCTCGCTCAAGGGCACCCGGGGGGTCGGCCAGTGCAACTGGTACAGGTCGATATAGTCCGTCTGCAGCCGGCGCAAACTCCCCTCGGCGGCCTTAAGAACTTCATCATAGCCGTTATGCTCCGGGGCAAACTTGGTGGCGATAAACACCTTGTCTCGCATCCCCCTGATTGCCTCACCGACCAGTTCCTCGGAGTGGCCTTCCCCGTAGGTCTCGGCGGTATCAATCAAACTCATGCCGAACTCAATGCCCAGTTTCAGGGCTTTTAGCTGGGCTTCATCCTGCCGGGCGTCCCGCGCAAGATAGCCGCCGATGCCCATCGTGCCCTGCCCGATGGCCGGGACTTTAGTTTTCGTCTTGCCTAAATTCTTATATTTCATACAGGCTATCCGGACTTTTTGGTGCCGTTTATCACGTACGCCGGGATGGGTTTATCGTGCCCGTGGGCGATAATCCACGCCCAGTACCTGTTCCGGCCATGTATTAAATCATAGTCATAGGTGCCGGAGGTATCCCGGGTGCGCACCAGCTCGACAGGTCTTAACATGGTGCCGCTCTTGACTTCCTCGGCCAGCTGCGCGGGACTGGGTTGCAGGCCGGCCGCGTTCTTTATGGCCTCCTCCAGAGAGGTATAAATGACGTGCGTTACATCCGCGTCACGGTCGGAAACCCTTATTCTACTGGTTGAAATCATCATCGGCTTCCTGAAAAATGCCCTTCCGACCGCTTCCGTATCGGCTGTGGTCATCCGGAAGGCGGTGGCGCCCGTATTCTCCTTTAAATGCTCTAAGCTCATGGTATTGGTTAAAGCGATAACCTGCGGCTTGGAGATAACCCAATTAATGATAATCTGGGAAATTGTGGCCCCGTACTTTTCAGCCAGAGCCGTGAGAGTATTTCTCTCCGTTTTATTGAAGTCGAGACTGCCCTGGCTAAAAAGATTATAGGCGATAACGGTAACGTCGTTCCGCTGACAATAGGGCCATAATTCGGTCTCGATGGAGCGGTTTTGTAAGTTATACTCCGTCTGTATGGAGACGATTTTACCCTGGAAGACCGTTTGAGCTTCTTTTAATTGGTTTAAAGTGAAATTGCAGACGCCGGCAAATCTGATTTTGCCTTGCTTAATGAGGGCAGACAGCGCGGACATCGTTTCGGCAATGGGGATTGACGGATTCGGCCACTGTACCTGGTACAGGTCGATGTAATCCGTATTCAACCTCTTCATGCTGCCCTCGATGGCGCTTTGAACGCCGGCAAAAGAGTTGTGAGCCGGCTTGAACTTGGAGCTGATGCATACTTTATCCCGGCTCCCCTGTATGGCCTTCCCGAGCAATTCCTCGGCGTGGCCGTCTTCATAGTCTTCCCCGGTATCCAGGAAAGTGATACCCATCTCGATGCCGCGCCGCAATACCTCGAGGCGTGTTTTTATCCCTTCCGGCGTAGCGTTTTTTTGGCTACCGGCGCCGATAGTACCCAGCCCCACAGCCGAGACTTCTGCCTGCGTATTACCCAGTTTCTTATACAGCATGGCTCTCTCTAATCAATACTGATATCCCATCCCTTCAGTCCGTCCGTGTTGAAATTGGTCTTACGGGCGGACTTTTCCCTGTCACCCGCCTCTTCCAGCAGGATATTTTTCATCCTGTTCCTGACGCCGTTTAATTGATGGGACAGCTTGAGCAAGTCCAGGTATTTATCCGGTTCTTTTTGCATATTATCCTTGTTATGCCAGATATGAAGGTTCATCTGCGCGATGGCAATGATGATTCTTATCATTCGGGCGGATAGTTTGATGTCCCTTTCCTCAATAATAAGGTCGATATCGTTAGCGATTTTTTTCATCTCCCCGGCAAAGCTTTCCTTGTTTTCCGGGAGCATGACTTCCTTGATCTGGTTAATGGTCAGGCTGTCTATCAGCTCGGCAAACGGGGGTAAATACTGTCGCTGTTTATTTGCCATAATACCTCGCTCCTGTTTTTAAGGCCAGCTCTCTATTCTGGAGATACCAGGCCACGGTCTTTTTGATGCCCTCTTGGAGGCCTGTCTTTAACCTGAAACCCATTATCTCTCTGGCCCGTTTCACGGATAAAAGCCTTATTGGGTCACCGGCAGGTTTTGACTTATCCCACTCTATTTGCGGCGGTTCCGGAACGCACTTGGCGATTGTCTCCGCGACTTCTTTTATCGTGACACCCTTACCACTCCCCAGGTTTATGGGTACGCAGGGAGGCGCTTTTTCCAGGGCTACCATCAGCCATTCAGCCAGCTCTGCGGAGAAAATAAAATCCCTGACTACGGAACCATCACCCCATACCTTGACCGGGTTTTCACCGTTAACCATCCGGCTTATCAGGGCGGGTATGACCTGAGCCGTGGCGGGATTAAAATCATCAAAAGGCCCGTACACGTTGGACGGCCTGACGATTCTCACCGCGTCCCAGCCGTGCTGCTGTAAATATGTCTCGCCCTGGACTTCGCCGATGCGCTTGGCCAGGCCGGGGAAGCGGTCGTTCTGTTTCGGCATGCCGTCCCACATACTATCCTCATCCTTGGCGACGGATGACTGGGGATAGCCGCAGATACTGCTGACAAAGAGATACCGGCGGACACTATTGCGGAACGAGGCCTCCATCAGGTTGGTCTGGTACCACAGCATGGGCACAAAGTAGTCTGCCACCTTACTCTCCCCGATGCCCACCGAGCCCTTGATACCGACCAGGTTAAAAACGTAGTCCTGCCCTTGAGTCGCGCTCAAGCAATTTTCCAGTTTGGTCAAATCGCTGCGCCGGAAAGTCACCTGGTTACCGAAAAGCCGGGCGGCATATTCGGGGCTGTCCATGGAAACGACGGTAACGCTGGCTCCGGATTCAATCAAACTTTTTACCAGGGGAATGCCGATAGTACCGGTACCCCCGGCCACGAGCACTTTTTTCTTCCCGTACATCAAGCCGTAGCTCGCTTTCCTTTATTTCTCAGGCTTCCAGATGATAAATGAATAGCCGTCATGGTACAGGCTACCGAATGAATGCTGTGCCTTGATAATTTCAATCTTACCCTGGGCTTCCAGTTGCCTTAAGCGGGTAAGGTAGCCTTGTAAATATCCCCTTTTCTCAAGATATTTCACCGCCACGTAATCGAACAGCGAGTCCTGGTCATACAACTCGTAGGTAGTTTCGATGTTAATGCAGATGGAGAACCTCTTCTCCAGCAAGAAGTCGAGAAAAGACCCGTAATTTGTCCCCAGTTGCTCCATGGCGCCGATAGTAAAGGCGGCGCTGTTCGGGGCGATGGCCAGTCCGTAGTCGGGGGAAAACATATCAAATAGACCGCCGGAGAGTTTAAGGTGGTGCGTTTCCGCGATTTTATTGACGATGTTTATTGAGGCGGTGGACCAGTCAAGGCCGTAAAGCCTCTTTTCCGGGAAAAAACCCGCCATCGCCGCCAGGTTCAATCCGGTCCCGCAGCCGAATTCATATACCGCCGCAGCATCAGAAAAGTACTTTTTAAAAAGATATCGGCGCAATACGGTTACCAGACTGGTTTCAAAATCCGGATTTGCCGGCAATATGTATTTATCGACCAGTCTCATAATCTCATTGCGTTTGACGAATTTCGGTATGAGTACGTTTAAATCATAGTTGCTCCGGATAAAGTCCCGGAGATTTTCCGACCACCCCTTTTCCCACACGGATTTTCTTTCCTGTCCGGCTACGGATAGAGAACCGGACTCAATAGTTTTCAGGACACGGAGCATGGTCTCTTCTGTTTCAGAAGCGGACAGGTTTTTATACCGGAAATCTTTGTTGGCGATTAGCTCCCGGCAATCGGCGGGAATATCATTGACGGTGGTTCCGAATAAACGGGCAAAGTCCCCCACTGTCAATGTGGTATAGGTATTAGAAGACGTTTTTGAGCCCTGGCTCCGG
>CAZXYV010000089.1:0-7101 GCA_964645025.1 uncultured Dehalococcoidaceae bacterium
ATATCCATATCCCCATTATACCCCAAACCGTCAAGTATATTATGTCAATTATAGAGCAGTATTACCGTTTTCGCGGGAATGACATAAGCGGGTGCGCAGCGAGAGGGGTGCAATACTGGCTGACCAATTCTCCTCTCCCCTTGTGGGCTTCGCCGTGAGCTCAGCCGAACGGAGAGGATTAAGGTGAGGGGTAATTAAAAATTACTTCCCCCTCTCCTGCTGCAAGCCTCCCAAGGAGAGGGGGTTCACCCAGAAGGGTCTCGACCAGAAGGCTCGGCCTGGTTCCACTGAGGTCACCACGAAGTGAAGGTTCTCCCTGAAGGGACACAGGGGGTGAGATAAACTCTACTCCCCATGCTGCGACAAAATTCCATTTATACTCTTCTCTCATTACTTTATACTATAAATGCTGCTGCATCCATTAGTGCTATAGATAACTGCTAACCGATGATATCTGATTTACCATAAATCGAAAAACGAATACTCGAAAATTGAAGCTAACTTAACATATAACGAAAAACGAATATTAGCTTCGCATTGAATCTGGAAATATGAAAAATTTATTTAAAAACGAATAACAAATACATGCCCCTTGCTTGAACAGGAAAAACGTAGTTCAACAGTGGGCTTGCTTCGCTACCTTTTCAATTCCGGCAGCAGCTTCCACACCAGCAATCCCGCCAGGATATAAAGCCCCGCCGCCACCGGAAAAACCACCCTCAGACCTATCAAAGAAGCCAGGCCGCCGCCGATAAACGGCCCGAGGCCGCTGCCCAGGAACTGTGCGCTTTGCTGTAAACCATAGGCCATCCCCTGCTGGCTTTCCGTCACCGTTAAAGCGATGAGCGAGCTCGAAGATATCGTGATACCGCCTTTGAACGTGCCCATCAGGGCCATCAACGCGATAAACGGCACCAGGCTGTGGGCAAACATCGGCGGCAGGTAAAGCAGACCGGTGGCCAGGCAGCAATAAACCATCATCTTTTTTAGATTTACATTCACGCTTACGAAACGGCTGACCACGAGCGCCGAAACAGTCGCGACTATTCCCATAAGGCTTAGAGCCGTCCCTGACGAAACAACCGAGCTCACACCCTTCGCCACCTCTTTAATTATCAACGGAATTACCGGCGACAGCACCGAAGGCCCGATTGAAAGGACACACAAAACCACCAGCAGCGGCAATATTTCCCGGGACTTTGCCAGGCGTCCCAGCGAGACCAGTGTTGAACGCCATTCCTTAATCACCGGCACAAAGTCTTCCCTGGTGAAGAAAAGCACGGCCAGACCGCCGGCCAGGTATACCGCGGCGATAACGTAAAAGCAATTCCGGTAGCCGACAGCATTAGCAACAAGGCCGCCGACAAACGGCCCCATGGTATTACCGGCATACATCGCCACCGTTAGCATTCCCATCGCGAAAGGTATCTTATCTCTCGGGCTGTTGGCCGATACCATTGCCGAAGCAGCCGCCATGGTGCCGCTGAAAAGTCCCTGGGCGGCGCGTAAGCCGATGAGCCAGTAAACATTGGGAGCCAGCGCCAAACCGACACCGACAGCCGCAACGCCTAAGACGGCCCGGAGAACCATCGGCTTGCGGCCCCGGCGGTCGGCGATGATGCCCCATATCGGCCCGGAAAGAAACATCGTCAGGCCGAAGACCGTATTTGCCAGGCCGCTCCAGAAAGCCGCTTCGCTATCGGTAAAACTGCCCAGGTCCTGGACAAAATACGGCATGAACGGAGTGGAAAAACCGTAAGCCAGCAAAACGGCGAACTCAACCGCTACGATGATGTAGAGGTTACGCCGCCAGGAAAACGAGGACATGTCAGGGTAAATGCCTTTCTATTTTAATGATGAGGGTCTGAATGTTTCTATTATAATGGGTTACCCCTTAAAAATGCCAAAAAGTCAGCTTATCAAACCCTTTTCACCGCCCGTTGGCCTGCCCGGAAGATAGATTACCATTTAAAAAGGTCTGAAGAGGCCAGGATTCCGATTCTGGTGCGTCCCAGCTACGGATTTTGGGCAATAACAGCTACTGGAAGAGCAAGAAAGTGCCTGCCAGGGTCGCCGCCATGCCGATTCCCACTTTCCAGGAAAAAACTTCCGCCCGGCGGTTGACCAGCAAAGACAGGAAAAAGATAAAGATGACCTGTATGCTCAGCAGCGGCGTCACCACGCTGGCCGGGCTTTTGCCCAGGGCGGTATAGTATAAAAGTTGCCCGGTGGCGGTAAATAGACCGGCCAAGGCCATCGGGGTCAGGGATTTGACCAGGGGCAGTTGCGTCACCTGCTGCCGGAGCGACCGGCGCATGAGCAGGCCGAGCATCACCACCGCGGCGGCGCAGTAAGAGATGAAAGCCCCCGCTATCGATGAACCGATTTCCTCGACGCCCGGCTTTATCAGCACCGGCGTGGTTCCCCAGCAGAGCGCCGCGGCCAGCGCCAGCAGTATGCCTTTCGTTTCGGCGCTGAGAAATTTCTTTTCCTTTTTTTCGGTAACAGTCTTTTGCTCGGCGGATGTCAGGGCCGCCCCTAAAAACATGCATATAACACCGGCAATGATAAAAACAGTGATATTCTCCCCGAGAAACAGGAAGCTGAAAAGCAGCGTGTAGAAACGGTTGGTCATGATGAAGGGTGTCGCTTTGTTAGCGCCGATAAGCCGGTAGGCGCTGTAACCCAGCAGCCGCCCGAAGATAAAGTGGATGACACCGGCCGCCGTCAGCAGCGCCAGTGCCCGCCAGGAAACCATCAGGACTTTATCCCAATCGCCGGCCAGGGTCACGGCCAGGGCGAAGAACGGGATACCGATGAGCACGCTGACGGCCGTGACGCTGAAAGACTCGCCGGCCGCGGCGGACGTCTTGCGGACAATGACAATGCCGGTAGAAAAACTCAGGGCGGAAATAATGGCTAAAATCAGGCCGGTATCCATATAATTGTACTCTTAAAATATCTCCTCAAGGTTATATCAAGTTATCACCACTTTACTGGAAGACAAAAAACGCTCCCAGGACTACGACTAGCATACCAAGGAATATTTTAACGGTGAATAATTCTAATCTCCGGTTATAAAGAAAGGAGATAAGAAAGACAATAAGCACATTAGTACTATAAAGCGGTATCACGCGACTGGCCGGGCTGTAATTAAAGGCGAGATAAATGAAAAACTGGCTCAGTGTCCCGAATATTCCTGTAAAGATAAGGAGAATTAAGCCGGTATTAACCCGGATGCCGGAAAACTCCTGCCGTCTTTGCGGACTGGCGAAAAGGAAAGAAGTAAAAAAGGCAGCGGCGACGAAGTATATGAAGACACTAACATACGGAGAGCCGATTTCCGTGATGGCGGCTTTAACGGCCACAGAAGATATCCCGTAGCACAGGGCTGCCCCCAGCGCTGCCATAACGCCTTTTAATCGGTTGTCTTGACCGGGAGCTTGCTGAGGCGAACCGGCACCATGCTTTTCTCCGGTGATTAAGATTACTCCCGCCATGATACATATAACGCCCACCACGAGGAAGGCTGTAAGAGGCTCATCTAAAAAGATTACCGCAAAAATTACGGCGTATAAGGGCGTGGTTGCTGTCAGTGGGCCGGCCACGTTCGCCCCGATTTGCTGAAAAGCGTAGTAATTAAGCCACCGACCACCTATAAGTTGCACGATTCCGGAGGCCGCCAGTATGAGATAGGCCCGCGCTGATACTGCCGTGAGCAAGCTCCACTCTCCCGTTATTGTGAGCACGACGGCGAAAAACGGCACCCCGAAATAAATACTGGTGGCCGTGGTGGTAAATGATTCACCCGTCCTGGATGACAGCCTCCTGACCAGGACAGAATTTATCGCCCAGCTGGTAGCACCAAATAACGCAAAGAATAAACCGTTCGGCATTAATTCATCATTCAGTTAGTTGCTACTGTGTCTGTTTAAACACCCGCCAATCATTTCCTTCAAACGGTCTAACCCCCACCTTTTTACCGCCGAAACATGCACCGTGTTTGCTGCGGCGGCCATGCCCCGGGCGATGAAATACTCCAGGGCGGATTTTTCGTCCCAGGACAGGCTACCCGAAAGCGGCGGCGTCCCCAGTTTTTCCAGGTAAAGGTCAATTTTGTTCAGGATGGCGAGGCGCGGTTTATCGGCCAGACCCATCTCGCCAAGGATGCTCTCTACCGTCTGGTATTGCTCGGCGGCGTCCCCGGAAGCCACATCCACCACGTGCAGTAGTAGGTTGGCTTCGCCGAGTTCTTCCAGGGTCGCCCGGAAAGCATCGATAATCGTCGGCGGGAGCTTTCGTATGAAGCCGACGGTATCGGAAAGCAGCACGGGCGACTTATCGGGCAGGACCAGCCGCCGGGTGGTGGGGTCGAGGGTGGCAAAGAGACGGTTATCGGCCAGGACATCCGCCCGGCAGAGGGCGTTAAGCAGCGTGCTTTTGCCGGCGTTGGTATAGCCGACCAGCGCCACTACCGGCATGCCGCTTTGCTGCCTTTTCTGGCGGTACTGGGCGCGGCGTTGCCTTATCTCTTCCGTCTGCTCTTCTAGCCGCTGTATCTTACGGCGTATCAGGCGGCGGTCTGTTTCGAGCTGGGACTCACCCGGGCCTCTGGTGCCGATGCCGCCGCCGAGCCTCTCCAGGTGTTGCCATTGGCCCGCCAGCCTGGGGAGGAGGTATTGGTGCTGGGCCAGCTCTACCTGGAGGCGTCCTTCATGGGTGCGGGCGCGCCTGGCGAAGATGTCCAGGATGAGCGCGGCGCGGTCGATGACCTTAACGCCCAGGGCGTCTTCCAGGTTCTTTTGCTGGATGGGCTTGAGCTCGTCATCGAGGATGACGACGGTGTAACCCGTGGAGTCTTTTAATGCCTGAATTTCCTGGAGCTTGCCCGAACCGATATAGTAGTCGTGCGATGGCGCATCCAACTGCTGGATAATCTTTCCCACGACTTCCGCCCCGGCCGATATAGCCAGCTGGGCCAGCTCCTCTACCGAGTTCTCGGCGGCCTTTTTACCGCGGCCTTTTTTATCAGCCACGGCCAATAATAGTGCCCTTTCGCGTGTGGTCGTGGTAATGGTGGTTCTGGCGATGCTTATTCTCCCGGGATAATATTTTATGTAAAGTTATCTCTTGGTTACCAGGCGCCGCGTATTACGCCATCCCGAAAGCCGTGAAAGTCCCTTGACCAGCGATGCATCCGGGATGGTCAGAGAAAGCCTCACGTAGCCTTCACCGCCGCGGCCGTACCCCAAGCCGGCAGTCACCGCCACACCTATCTGATCGAGCAGCTCGGTGGTAAAGTCCACCGAGCTATAGCCTTCCGGTACTTTCGCCCAGATATAAAGGCTGGCCTTGGGCACTGTCACCTGCAGGCCGATGTTGGTCAGGACTTCGCAAATAAGGTCACGGCGCCTCTGGTAAATAGCGTTATGTTCAGCGATGCTGTTTTGCGGTCCGTTCAAGGCGGTGATGGCCATCTGCTGGATAGCCTGCGGAATACCGGAGTCGATGTTGGACTTGAACGTCTTCAGGGCGTTCACGGCTGCCGCATTACCCACCGCCATACCGATACGCCAGCCGGTCATGTTGTAGCTCTTGGAAAGTGAATGAAACTCAATACCGACGTCTTTAGCGCCCTCCGCCTGCAGGAGGCTGGGCGGCTGATAGCCGTCATAGGCGACCTCGGTGTACGGGCCGTCGTGGCAGACGAGGATGTTATACTTTTTAGCGAACTCGACCACCCGGTTGAAAAATTCCAGCCCGGCCACGGCGCCGGTGGGATTATTGGGATAGTTAATCCATAAAAGGCGTGTTTTTTCCAGGATAAAATCTTTGATGCCGCGGAAATCAGGTAAAAAGCTGTTTTCTGCTTTCAGCGAGAGGTAGAACGGTCGGCCGCCGGCCATCTGGGTGCCGAAAGCGTAGACCGGATAGCCGGGGTCAGGCACTAGGGCGACATCCCCGGGGTCGATAAAGCAAAAGGCAATGTGGCCGATGCCCTCTTTGGAACCGATAAGCGGCAACACCTCTTTAGCCGGGTCGAGGGAGACGTTGAAACGCCTTTGATACCAGTCGGCCATGGCCTGGCGCAGCTCCGGCAACCCCGCTGATTCCGGGTAGTGGTGATTGGCCGGGTCCTGGGCCGCTTTGCATAACCCCTCGATGATATGGGGGGGAGTGGGGATATCGGGGTCGCCTACCGCAAAGTTGATTACCTCCTCGCCTTTAGCCCTTTTCTCGGCGATTTTTTTATTAATTTCCACAAACAGGTATGGCTGGAGATTCTCAATACGCCGGGCTACTTTCATGCGTTACACCTCAATCAGGCCATTTACCTTCGAATACCGTCTCCGCCGGGCCTCCCAGGACGACCTCGCGGTTACCGTTCCATTCGGCATTGAGCACACCACCGGGTAGCCGGATATCCACCTTCGACTCGGTATAGCCGAGGAGTTTCGAGGCCACAGTGATGGCGCAGGCGCCGCTGCCGCAGGCCAGCGTTTCACCGACGCCGCGTTCCCAGACACGGGCCTCGATATGCCTTTTATCGAGCACCCGCGCCACCTCGAAATTGACCCGGTTGGGGAAAATCGGCAGGTTTTCCACCAGCGGCCCGATTTTAGACAGCGGGAAATCCGCCACCGGCTCCGTCATAAAGTGAATGGCGTGCGGGTTCCCCATGGAGACGAGGTTGAGCGTCAGGTCGGTGCCGTTGACCGTGACCCGGTGGCTTATCAGGCTATCCGTGTTTCCCGATGTCCTGATGACGGCCGGGATTTTCGCGGCGGCCAGCTGCGGTTTGCCCATGTTGGCCCAGAACTTGACCACCCGGCCGCCCTTTCTCTCGAAGGTAACATGGTTGACGGTGGCCACTGTTTCTATTGTCACCTCTTTAGCATCCAGGCTGATAAGTTCTTTCTCTAGGACATATCGGGCCAGGCACCTGATGCCGTTGCCGCAGGTCTCGGCTTCGGAACCATCGGCATCGAAGGTGCGCATACCGAAATCGGCCCTGTCCGAGGACAGCAGGATAATCAGGCTATCCGCGCCGATACCCAGGTGGCGGTTGCATACGGCTACGGCCATTTTCGACCAGTCTCG
>CAZXYV010000090.1:0-7082 GCA_964645025.1 uncultured Dehalococcoidaceae bacterium
CAGCACGCCGTGATGATAGAGGCCGTGGAAAACCACATGCCCGAGGTCATCGTCATCGATGAAATCGGCACCGAGCTCGAAGCCACCGCAGCCCGGACGATAGCCGAGCGCGGTGTCCAGCTGGTTGGTACGGCCCACGGCAACACTTTGGAAAACCTGATGATGAACCCCACCCTGGCCGACCTCATCGGCGGGATACAGTCGGTGACGCTGGGAGATGAAGAAGCCCGCCGCCGCGGGACGCAGAAATCGATACTGGAGCGTAAGTCCCCGCCCACTTTCGACATCGTCGTCGAGATTCAGGAGCGCGATAGAGTGGCTATACACCCGGACGTCGGTGAGGCGGTAGACGCGTTACTGCGCAGCGTGCCTCCCCCCACCGAAATACGCTCTCTCGACGCGCAGGGTGAGGTCAGCATAGAGAAAATCGGAGTGGAAAAGGTAAAAGCCATTAAAGAAAACCGGGGCGGCCGGGAAGATAAAACACCCAAGTTGTATCTCTTCGGGGTGAACCGCTCCCGACTGGTGCAGGTCGGCAGGGAGCTCAATTTGAACCTGGATATCGTCGATAACCTGCGCGACGCCAGCATGTTCGTGACCTCCAAGAACTACTATCGGCGCCGGCCGCAGAAGGTCAGAGACGCTGAAGCCGCCCGCCTGCCCGTCTACGTTCTCCGCGGCAATACCCCGCCCCAGATGCGGCAGATGCTGAACAACCTGTATTCTCTCCGCGAGGAAGACAAGTCCGACAATTTTAAAACGGCGCTCACGGAGGCAGAGGAGGCAGTAGCCCAGATCAAAGAGGACGGAGAGGCCGTCGAGCTCACCCCGCAGAGCTCTTACATCAGGCGGTTACAGCACCTTATCGCCCAGCGCAGTGACCTTACCTCCCGCAGCTTCGGTAAAGAACCCGGCCGGCGGGTGAAGATTTTTAAGGAACACATCAGATAAAATAATAGCAAAATCTCCCTTAGTCCCTCTTTACAAAAGAGGGACAAACGCACTGGTTGAGAATAATAATTTTAAAGCAGAATCGCATCGTCTCCCTTTTATAAAGGGAGAGAGAGAGGGATTTTGAAGACCTCTTTATTCATTACCTTCGAAGGGGTGGAGGGCTGCGGTAAGAGCACCCAGTCGCGGCGGCTTTACCGGAGACTGCAAAAGCTGGCTATCCCGGCGCTGCTTACTCACGAACCCGGGGTCACCGCGCTCGGTAAGAAAATCACGCGCCTGCTCAAATGGTCGAAAGATACTAATATTTCGCCCCTGGCGGAGTTGCTTTTATTCAATACGTCCCGCGCCCAACTATTGGAGGAAGTCGTCCGTCCCGCCCTGAAAGAAGGAAAAGTCGTTATCTGCGACCGTTACGCGGACTCGACCACCGCTTACCAAGGCTACGGGCGCGGCCTGGACCTGGCGGCAGTGGCCGCCGTCAATCGGCTAGGCACGCAAGGACTTACACCTGATTTAACAATCTTATTAGACATCCCGGTCGCCGGGGGTCTGGCCCGTAAAAAGGACACTATGCCTGACCGCTTTCATACGGAGAAATTAAACTTCCACCGTCACGTCCGGGAAGGCTATTTAAAGCTTGTTAAAGCCGAACCGGAACGCTGGCTGGTGATTGACGGCACGCAAAGCAAGAATATAATAGCGGGAATAATCTGGGAGAAGGTTAGCAAGATGCTCCCCAGGAAAAGGGTAGTCTAAGAGGGGGTTACCCCCTCTTTTTTATTTCCCCTCTCCTTCATACTGCCTCATAAGGAGAGGGGGTTCACCCTGAAGGGTTCTCCCTGAAGGGACAAAGGGGGTGAGGTATAGCAATCCGTCATAAACCCTCTTTAGCCGAGGAAAAGGCCCTCCGCGCCGAAGGTTACCGCCTCATCGCCGGGGTGGATGAGGTGGGGAGGGGCGCCCTGATGGGGCCGGTCGTAGCCGCCGCCGTCATCATGCCGGCTAACATTAAAGCCCGCTGGAAGAGTAAAGTCAGGGACAGCAAGCAGCTTTCGCCGGTGGCGCGCGATTACCTCTATCCCTATATCAAAGAGGCCGCGATTGCGTCCGCGACCGGCTCGATACCGAACGATGTCATCGACTCCGTAGGTATAGCGCGGGCGACCTGCCTGGCCATGATTACCGCGATACAACAGCTTTCACCCCAGCCCCAGTTCCTCCTCATTGATTACGTACGCCTGCATGAATTATTGATTCCGCAAAAAGGCATTGTTGACGGCGACAGCCTTTGTTTCTCGATTGCCTGCGCCTCGATTATCGCTAAAGTCACCCGCGACCGCATGGTGGTGGAGATGGACCGGGACTATCCGGGTTACGGCTTCGCCGGCCACAAGGGCTACGGCACGAGGGAGCATATCGCCTGCCTGCGGGAAAAGGGACCCTGCCCCCTGCACCGCCGGTCTTTCCAGCCGGTAAGTGATATAATAAAAGGGGTTATTTAAACAAAATGATGAAGCGACGTGAAACCGGTATCCTGGGCGAAAAGCTCGCTTGCGATTTCCTCGGGAAGAACGGCTACCGGATTATCGAGAAAAACTTCCGCTGTCCCGGAGGCGAGGTCGATATCGTCGCGCAGCAGCAGGACACTTTGGTCTTTGTCGAGGTCAGGACAAAGAGCAGCCGGCGCTTCGGCAGCCCGGAAGAGTCGATTACACCAATCAAGATGGAAAAACTGAGGACGGTCGCCGCTTACTACTGGCAGAGCCGTAGCAACCTGCCCGAAGCGTGGCGTATCGATGTCGTCGCCATAGAGATGAACAGCCGCGGGCAAGTCTCACGCATCGAGCTCATCGAAAACGCCGTCGGCGATAAGTGACAAATATGAAATCACCATCCCGTAATACTCTCCGCATCATCGACGCCAGTTTGAACCGCATCGGCGAGGGCCTGCGTGTCCTCGAAGAGTACGCCCGTTTTTCTCTGAATGATACTTCTTTAACCCAGCAGCTCAAGAACCTGCGGCACCGGCTGGTGCGCGTTGACTCAAAGCTGCAAAAACAGCTTCTCCAGGGGAGGGACTCTTCAGGTGATGTCGGGGTGGACATGGAGGTGCCGGATGAAAACAAGCAGCGGGATGTGTCTGGAACTATCGCAGCTAATGCCCGGCGGGTGCAGGAATCGCTGCGGGTCATGGAGGAGATAGCCAGAGACCCGGACCTCGCTTTAGAATCAAACAGCTACAAGCAGGCGCGCTTTGAACTCTATACCATCGAGCAAGAACTCTTTTCCAGAATGCTCCGTCAGGATAAGCTCAAGCGCCTGGCCGGACTGTACGTAATTATCGACGTCTCCTTTTTAAAGGGGCGGAGTCTGACCGAAGTGGCAACGCAGGCTATCCGGGGCGGGGCTACTACCATACAGCTGCGGGATAAAGAGCGCCGCAGGCGAGAATTCTTCGATGCAGCAATGGAGTTAAAAAAAGTCTGTGCTAGGCATGATGTCCTGTTCATCATTAACGACAGTCTGGAAGTAGCGCTGGCGTCCGATGCCGACGGCTTGCATGTCGGTCAAGACGACCTGCCGGTCGCGGTAGCCCGCCGCCTGCTGCCCATCGATAAGATACTGGGTTGCTCGGCGCGTACCCTGGATGAAGCGGCGAAAGCGCGTTCCGAAGGCGCCGATTACCTGGGGGTCGGCGCGATTTATCCTACCACGACCAAAGACGGCGCCGTGGCGACAGGCACGGAGATAATAAAAGAGATAAAGAAAGCGGTAGATTTACCACTGGTAGCGATTGGTGGCATTAACAAAAACAATCTGAAAGATGTGATGCAAGCCGGGGCCGATGCCGCAGCGGTCATCAGCGCCGTGATGGGCGCCGCTGATGTTGCAAAGGCAACGCGTCAATTAGTGAAAATCATCGAAGGAGCGCAAGGTGAATAATCTGGATTCGATTTCCAACCAGGCACGCCAGGACCTGGCCGCCCGAGACGCAGCCAGGGAGAAGATGCTACCGCTTTGCCGGGAGGTTATCCGTTGCAGCGGCAATGCTATCCGCGCTATACACCGGCAGGATTATAAACAATCCAGCGAACTGCTCAATAGTGCCCGGGGCCACCTGGCCGTGGCCGAGAAAGCCGTCGCCTCTTTCAGCGAGCTCGGCAGCACCGGCGCCGTCAGGGATGCCCAGAAAGAGCTCGCCGAGGCGAATATCACCCTGGCTATAGTCACGGGTAAACCGCTGCCGGGACCCCGCGAACTGAACGTCGATACCGCCGCCTATCTCAACGGCATGGGCGAAGCGGTCGGCGAAATACGGCGCTATATGCTCGACGCCATGCGTAAGGGGGACCTATCACGCGGTGAAGAGCTGCTTACTATCATGGACGATATTTACAGCGTCCTGGTCACCGTGGATTTCCCGGACGCCATCACCGGCGGGCTGCGCCGTACCACCGATATGGTGCGCGGCGTGCTGGAAAGGACGCGCAGCGACCTTACCCTGGCGATGCAGCAAAAAGCGCTGGAGACCAAACTGGCGGGCTTAAAACAGGAAGGTCTTGCGCCGCCCGAATCGCCGCATCAGAACGTGGAATCCGAAGCAATGCCTTCATCTAAAAAAGAAGAGCCGGAGCTTGACAGCGCGGAACAGGAAATGTACCAGACGTTGTCCGCCTGGAGAACCCGTAAGTCCAACGAGGAAAAGCTGGCGCCATACATTATCGCCCATAACTCCATGCTTAAGGAAATTATCAAGCTGCACCCGTCCACACCCCGTGAACTAATGACTATCAAGGGGTTCGGGGAGAGAAGGGTCAACAAATACGGGAAAGAGATTATCGCCGTCCTGAACGGGGAGCATTAAAAGTCTGGGTAGCATCTTAGAAACATAATTTAACGCTTAAATGATAAATAAATATTTAACCTAAAGCTCAAAACTCAAAAGTCAAAACCAGAACTCATAAGTCAAAACTCAGATAACTTTAAGTTTTTAGTTATGGCTTTGAGATTTGACTTTTAACTTTAAAATTATACGTAATAAACACTCAGGAAAGGTGATGATATACATGGGTAAGACGTTAGAAGGTAAAGTCGCCGTAGTCACCGGCTCCGGCCAGGGAATCGGAAGGGCGATAGCCATCGGTCTGGCTGCTGAAGGCGCTAAAGTCGTTACGAACAATCGGCAGAGGAAATCGACCGGTCACGCCATCTTGACCGATGCTCAACTGGCATCGCTCGATAAGAAAAAGAGAGACTGGTTTCAAAAGGAAACGTCGGCCATCAGCGGTGATGCCGAGACCACCGCGCAGACCATCCGGGAAGCGGGCGGCGAGGTGGTAGCCTTTTTCGGCGATATTTCCGACTTCAATGTCGCCGCGAAACTCATCCAGTCGGCCATCGATAGCTTCGGTAAAATAGATATCCTGGTGAATGTCGCCGGGGCTTTCGGCTTCAGCCCGATTGAAAAGATGACGGAAGAGCTCTGGGACAAGGTAACCATCATCAAGCCCAAGGGCTATTTTAACACGATACGCCACGCCGTCCCCCACATGATTAAGCAAAGATGGGGACGTATCATCAACTGCACGTCGCGGGCATTCCTCGGGGACGTTATCAAACACGCCGAATACTGTGCCGCCAACGCCGGCGTGGTGGGGCTGACCAAAGCGGTAGCCATAGAGCTGCGTGACCACGGCATCACCAGTAACGCTTTTTCACCGTTTGCCAAGACTCGGGCGGACTATGAGTTGCGGACCTATGCCGAGGTAGTGGACGAGGCCGATAGCCCCTGGATTCGTCGCAGGCCCGGCGGCGGTACAGCCACGTTCATAACCCCCACCCCGGATTACATCGCGCCCTTTATCTGCTATCTTGCCTCCGATGCCGCCGCCCATATCAACGGCTCGGTGTTCGCCCTCGGCGGCAACAGCATCGGCCTGTACTCGGACCCGGTGATAACGAGGAACATCACTAAATTCGGGGAAGGGCCGTGGACAGTGGAAGAAATTATTCAGCAGGCACCGCGAGGACTGTTTTCAGGCTATAAAAGTCCGGCGGAAAACCCTTAGTAATATAGTAAAGATTTATTACCAGCTGTCACTCTGAGCGGAGCGAAGAGTCCTTACCCCTCTCAGTAGAGAGCGGATTCTTCAGTCGCTTAGTTTACACTGAGCGAAGTGAATGTGCTCCTTCAGAATGACAATCAGCTTTTCTACCTGGGTGCGTAGATGGATGAACGCGGCTGCTTCTCCATGGCTTTAGCCAGGGTAGCGACGGGACCGTACATCATGCAGGTGGCCTGGCAGTGCTTAACACAGGCCGGTTTCTCGCCACCTTTTACTCTTTCAGCGCAAAGGTCGCAGAACCGGGTGGTGACCGGGATGAAATCCGTGTGTACCTTGTCCGGCCCTACCGTGACGAGCTCGTGAACTTTGATACCGACCATGCCGTCGGTGAAGTTGTGCTCCTGCTTGCAGGCGACCTCGCAGGCATGGCAGCCGGTGCACCATTCGTATTGTATCAGTAAGCCGTTTCGAGGCATGGCTACTCCTTTCAGTCCTTAATCTTAACGATGCGGCAGATATTGGAGCGGTAGTTCGTCCCGCCGAAGCCGGACTTGGCCTGGTTGCCCATTGAGGTAAGGTTGTTGATGTTATGGTCCCAGGTGCTGAAGAAGTTGGGCGCTTTACCGTCTGTCTCCGGCAGCCACCAGCCGTGGGGGGCCGTAACTACCTTGGGGTGGGCGGTGGGGGTTACTTTAGCGCGGAATTTTACCCGGCCGCGCGGATTTTCGATATAGACCCACTCGCCGTTGCTGACGTTCAGTGCCGATGCCGTCTTATCGTTGATTTCCACGATAGGGTCGGGGTCGAGCTCGCGGAGCCAGGGAATCATGCGGTGCTCGGAGTGGAAGAACACCGGCGAGCGGCGCCCGGTGGTGAGAATGAGCGGATATTTCTTGAATAAATCCGGGGTAGAAACGGGCCCTTCTTTAGGCTCCTCGTAGTATGGCAGCGGGTCGAGCCCCCATTCCTCGTATCTCTTGGCGTACAGCTCTACCTTGCAGGTAGGCGTATCGAAGCCGGGCTTGCCGTCGGCGCGGAGCAGGCCTTTCTCATAGCGGTAGT
>CAZXYV010000091.1:0-6995 GCA_964645025.1 uncultured Dehalococcoidaceae bacterium
TTGATGCAAAAGATTACCGTTGAGGAAACTGAAGACTGCAATAAGCTATTCCCTGGCGCCGTTGCTAACCGCGTTGAGATAATTACGAGAACCGGCGAGCGATTTTCAGAGATGGTGAGGTATCACCGCGGTCATCACAAGAATCCCTTAACAGATAGAGAAATAGAAGATAAGTTCTATTCACTAACGGATGACCTTTTAACGCCAGCTCAGAGGAAGAAACTCCTCTCGGTGGTCTGGGATTTAGAACATCTGGAAGATGCCGGTATACTGATGCAACTGTTAAAAATATAGCAGAAATTCACATTTTATCGGTGGAGTATAGTCATATTCGACTTCTATATGGAACATCTATTGACAGTATGTGGTACAATATACTGACCAAACAGTGCTAGCCATTGATATTTCATATTTTTATATCTTATTACGGAGCGTGATAATTACAGCGATTATTCCTGTGAAGAAAAAATAAAATTCTATCACAAAGGAGAGAAAAAGGGAAATGTCAAGACAAAAAAGGGTATTCCTGAGTGCCATCCCGATATTCCTGGCGCTGGTGATGCTCCTCCTACTACCAGCCTGTGGGGGGTCAACACCAACCACGGCGAAGAAGCTGGTGGTCGCGGTTAAGGCGCCCGTGGAGAACTTGGAAATACTCAGTTCGGGAATGCAGTATCCCAATATTTTGGCCGTCGTTACGAATGTCTACGAATACTACCTGGGAAGAGAGCCGGTGGCTGCCGGTCTGGGGAAAGTGGTCCCCGGCCTGGCTGAATCCTGGTCCGTCTCAACTGACGGCAAAATAATGCAATTCACCCTGCGCAAGGGCGTTAAGTTCCACAGCGGCGACCCCCTCACCACCGCCGATGTCCAGTTCAGTTTTGAACGCGCGAAGAAAGACGCTTTCATCGGGGGTATGTACAAATCATTAGACCATCTCGAGATGGTTGATGACTATACTTTTAAGGTCTATTTCACCACAGCGGATGTATCCTTCATACCCGGTCTGGGTTACCCCGTCGGTTCCAAGAAATACTACGACAGGGTTGGCGAGGCCGAGTTTGTCAAGCATCCGGTAGGCACGGGACCCTACAAATACGTCGACTTTAAAACCGGTCAATATGTTGAACTTGAGGCTTTTGCCGATTACTGGGGCGGGGCACCTTCCGTCAAGCAGGTACGTTTTGTGTTTGCTCCCGAGGACAGCACCCGGGTTGCCATGCTGAAGACCGGGGAGGCGGATATGATTTCGCAGGTGCCGTATCCTCTGGTCTTAGATATAAATAAGACCAAGGGACTCAAGACCGTGGGGACGGCGGTTGGCAACCGTACAGTATACATGAAATTTCAGAATGTCAATCCCAAGACACCCTGGTATGACATCAGAGTACGGCAGGCATATGCTATTGCTATTAATCGGGAGGCGATAGTAAAGGACGTTGAGTACGGGCTGGTACAGAGTTATCCCGCGCTTGGCCCGGGAGACATCGGCTATGACTCCGGGCTCCAGCACTATGAGTATAACCCGAAAAAGGCCAAGGAGCTTCTGGTGGCGGCGGGATATCCCAATGGCCTGGACTTGACTTTAAATTTTATGAATGGTGAGGTCTATGGGTTAAAGGAGACCACCGAGGCGGTAGCCTCATACCTTAATCAGGCGGGCTTCAAAGTTAAGCTTGTCGCCTGGGACCCCCCCAAGTGGGCCGAATATAATACGAAGGCAAGCAACAATCCGGACATGGACTATGTGTCCCTGGGAATTGCCGGCATCGCGAACGTACTGGACTCCACGTCCGGACTCATTAACCAGTATTCTACGGTGACTTCGTTCGCCGGTTATTTCAACAAAACGGTTAACGACCTCGCCGTACAAAGCAGGGCCACTGTGGATGACAGCGCGCGGGCAGAAATAATAAAGAAAGCCTGGTCGCTAATCCGTGCCGACTATGCCTATGTACCCCTGTTCACCGCTACCAGACTCTATGGCATGAAGAATAACGTAGATTTCATACCTTCGGCACGCGGCACAGGTCAGGAAGCGATTCTTATCAGGGATGTCAAGGTAAAATAAACTGGACTCGGTGCATGAGTCCGGACACGGAAACGTCCGGGCTCATGCCTGAACCTCAAATAACCTGTTTTACAAACGTTCCATTCAGTGATAACTTAAATCTGTACTAAAAAGTTTTTATACCTTTATGAGTTTGAAACAGTCTTCCAGCTAAAGCGTTCCAGACAAAGCAAGGAGGGAAGCCAATGGACGTCTCAATTAAAATCATTAAGCGCGTGCCGATGGAAATGCGGGATGGCACAATTCTGAGAGCGGACGTCTACCGCCCTGACGATAAACAAAAACACCCGGTCATATTGACGCGTACCCCGTACGACCGGGCATCGGTAGCAGATTATTCATTCCTGCCGGTGATTGATACTGTCTCCGCCGGATACGCCATAGCCGTGCAAAGCGTGAGAGGCCTTTTCGATTCGGAGGGCGAGCAGTCGCTTGGCGACACCTCGTGGAGCATCGAGGCTTCCGACGGTTATGACTCGGTAGAATGGCTGGCCGCCCAGCCCTGGTGTGACGGGAACGTGTGCATGGCCGGCGGCTCTTTCATGGCGATGGCACAATGGATGGCAGCCAGGGAAAACCCACCCCATCTCAAGGCCATAGCTCCCTGGGTAGACGGCGCGGGCGTCACCGAACCATCACGCAGCAACGGCATCGTGTACCTGGCCGCAGCCACGAACTGGATATTGCATATGGCCGTATCCATTGCCGACCGTGAGGAGAAAAGGGGTAAAGATATCTCCAATTTACGCAAGTTGCTCAAACGGGCCGTATCGAATCCCGAGGAAATATACAATTTTCTGCCATTAAAGGATGTCCCCCATTTCAACTTCGAGGGCATCAAAGAACTCTGGACCAACCGGGTGCTTGATACCAGCCGGGATACCCAGGAATACGCGGAAAAGAACCGCACACCTTACGAAAAAATAAACGTGCCGTGCTGTCATGTATCAGGCTGGTTTGACCAGTATCCTTCGGGCACATTTAACCTCTTCCTGAGCATGAGGGAAAAGGGGGGTTCCCAGCTTGCCCGCCAGGGTCAGCACCTACTCATGGGACCCTGGGACCACATGGGTCCTAATGTGATAGGTGATACTGGAGACCTCGGTTTTGGACGGTTAGCCACTACCCGGGGAAGCCGATTGGCCGAGCATAACATAGACTTTTTTAACAAGTACGTAAAGGGGATGGATATCGATATACCCGCCGTGCGTTATTTCGTGATGGGTCGAAACATATGGCAAACCGCTGATACCTGGCCGCTACCTCAGACTCAGTGGCAAAGGTTTTTCCTCCACAGTAAAGGCCACGCCAATACTTCCGGAGGCGATGGCTGGCTGAGCCGTGATGAAGCCGGTTCTGAACCCGCCGATACCTTTACCTACAACCCCCACCTCCCGGTACGGACTACAGGCTGTGCAGGCCATTCCCGATTATACAGATTCGCGCCGGCTCCTCAAGAACAATCTCCCGTTGAGCGGCGTGATGACGTCTTGTGTTATACCACGCCTGAACTTAAAGAGGACACGGAGGTCACCGGTCCCCTGGAGCTTCATCTCTTTGCGGCGACATCAGCCAGAGATACCGACTTCACCGCCAAGCTTGTTGATGTGTACCCGGATGGTTATGCCTTCAATGTCGTTTGCGACGGCGTTATCCGGGCCCGGTACCGTAAGTCACCTTTTAAACCGGAGTTGGTCACGCCCGGAGAGGTAAACGAATACATCATCAAACTGGAGGCGGTTAGCCAGCTATTCCGTAAGGGACATCGCATCCGTCTTGATGTATCCAGCAGTAGTTTCCCGGAATACGACCGCAACCTGAACACCGGCAATCCACCGGGAGAAGATGCCCGGGGTATTAACGCCAGGCAGAATATCTTCCATGAATCTAAGTACGCATCATACATAGATTTGCCGGTAATCGGGCCTTCTGAATAGCTTGGATTCGTCGTCTTCTTCACAGAATGGTCTTACAGGCTGTCTGGTTAATTCTAAGAAAATTAAGCGGCCTCTTAAATAAAGCAGGTGAAAAAGGGAAATCATAAGAGATAAAACAGCCTCGGCGGGCGCAAGTTGCCTGGCGCTACGCAAATAAGTGTCATAGCCTGAATTCCTGGAAGGAGAAGTGATGTACGAGCTATACGCTTTAAAAATAGCTGATAGAGAAACCGACAGCCCCGGCGTGTTTTATCAGACTGATTACGGTAAGAAGACCCTTATCTCGTATTACCTCTTCTGCCTTAAGAACAAAGACCGCGTTATCTTACTTGATACCGGGATTTCATCCGCCGAGCTTGCCAAGAGAGGAGTAAACGGTGCCCCCACTCGTGAGGAAATGCTTGGTCGCATCAACGTTCGCCCGGATGACGTCGAGGCGATAATTTTGACTCACCTGCATAACGACCATTTCACTGCTCCTGAGATTTATCCGAACTGCATTTTCTACATTCAGCGGAAGGAGTTTGAATATTGGAGCGAGGACGTCCAGAGGTTCCACGCCGTTTTTGCGCCTTCATTTTTAGTAGGCAAACCAGGGGTGGAAATAGCGACTTTACAGAAGCTCAATTTTCAAAAGCGCGTCAGGTTTCTGGATGGCGACACGGAAGTCTATCCAGGCATACGCACTATCTGGTGTGGCGCGCATACTCCGGGCAGCCAGTTTGTGGTCGTCCGAACATCTCGTGGTGACGTATTGTGTTGCTCAGACTTCCTTGACACATATCGTAATTTGGAGGAATTGATACCTGTCGGAGTACTCACTAACCTGGTAGAGTGGCTGACCAACGTACAAAAGATTGAAAACATGCGCTTACCCAAACAGTCGATAATTCCGGGGCATGACCCTCTGTTGATGACTATGTTTACCAGGGCGGCCGAGGGCGTAGTAAAAATAGCCTAATATGATAAAATATCACGCTAAATATCAAAATAACAGGAGAATTTAGAAAGAGAGGCAACTATGAAAATCGGTTTTATCGGGCTCGGTATTATGGGAAGCGGTATGGCCAATAACCTCCTCAAGGCCGGGTACGAGCTTACCGTCTTCGACGTACGCGGTGAAGCCACCAAACCTTTCGTAAAATTAGGAGCCAAAAGCGCAGGCTCTCCCAAGGCCGTGGCTGAGGTCAGTGACGTTATCCTGACTTCCCTCCCCGGCCCTCCGGAAGTAGAAAAGGTGGCTCTGGGTGAGGCTGGTCTGATAGAGGGCATCCGTCCCGGGAGCGTCTATATCGACCTTACCAGTAATTCGCCCACACTGGTTCGCCGCATCTATGACCGGTTCAAGGAAAAGGGGGCTCATGTCATGGATGTGCCGGTAAGCGGCGGAGGGGATGGCGCGCGGACGGGTAAATTGACCATGATGGTGGGTGGCGATGAAAAAGTCTTCCAGCAATGTAAACCCGTGCTGAGCGCGCTGGGAGATAAAATCACTTATACCGGCAAGATCGGCTGCGGTTCCATCTGTAAACTGATGCACAACTGCATCGGATACGGTTTACAGGCCATCACCGCCGAGTGCATGACGCTGGGCGTTAAAGCCGGCGTGGAACCTATGTCGCTATGGCGCGTGCTGAGAGATGGCGGCACCGGGAAGGGCGTCATGTTCAACCGCGTTTTGCCCGACATCGTATTCCGCGGCCATTTCGACCCGCCCCATTTCGCCCTCCGTCTGGCTTTTAAAGACGTATCGCTGGCGACTTCACTGGGGCGGGAGTTAGACGTTCCGATGGCCTTGGCGAACCTGACCCTGCAAGAGATGATGACTGCCATGAACCGGGGCTGGGGCGACCAGGACTCACGTATTGCCATGTTGCTTCAGGAAGAACGGGCGGGTGGAATAGAGCTGCGTATCCCCGCGGCCCAGCTGGATGAGGAGGAGGCTAAGAAGAACAAATAATTGGGGATGATATCATTGCCACCACATTCTGGCTATAATGTTAAATATTAAAATATCAGGAGGCAAAAAGGAATGAAGGTAATCAAGGTTGACACTGCTCCAACAAAGGACCTTACCGCCGACCCCTTAATGACCGGCGGAAAGGTCGAGGCGAGATTTCTTATCGGACCGGACATAGCGAAAGAACTCAGTACGGGTATCGTATCATTCAAGCCCGGCGGCAGGACTAAATTTCACACTCACACCAGCGAACAGCTATTGTTCGTTCTCGAGGGTAAGGGCATCGTAGCTACAAAAAATGAAGAGATAGAGGTCAAACCGGGGACCGTCGTCTACTTTCCGGCAGGAGAAATTCACTGGCATGGAGCCACGAAGAATTCTTCATTTGCCCATCTTACGATAGCTCCTCCCCATAAGACCAATATTGTTGAATCATAAGCGGAGCTCCTCTTGTTGAAGATATAAAAGTATTGATAGCCATTTTAACTATCAATCCCATACCAGGAGCCATCGGAATGAAGAACTATATTATCAGGCCTATCCCTTTATGCAAAGGGGCCAGAGACAGGACTCAATTGACCTACCGGCAGGGTACGGGGGAGAAAGTTGAGATATGTTGTTACGCCTGGTACCTGCAGGGGACGAAACCGGAAATCATTGTCGATACCGGGACAACCGCCGACTGGTATCACGCTCACGGGATCTCCCAGCAGGAGCATCTTCAACACCTCGAGGATGCGATGGGCAGGTTTGATGTGCGGCCGGAGGATATAAACATCGTGATTCTGACCCACCTGCATGCTGACCATGTAGAGCAAGCCCATAAATTTACCCATGCCAGGTTTTATGTCCAGAAGGACGAGCTGGAGGCAACCAGACATCCCGCCATGGCTACAGAATACATCAAGAGCTTATTCGACGGGCTGGACTTCGTAGTTCTTGATGGCGATGCCCAAATAACTGATGGAGTAAGGGTGATACTTACTCCCGGGCATACTCCCGGCACACAATCAGTTGCCGTAGAGAC
>CAZXYV010000092.1:0-6951 GCA_964645025.1 uncultured Dehalococcoidaceae bacterium
TCCACCAGGCTTTTACCGAAAAAATTGTTCTTGGAGATGGCATAGGCCACCGGTATAGCGACCGCAATGGCCAGAATCGTGGAGATGGTGGCGGTAATCAGGCTGAGCTTGATGGCAAAAAGCGTTTCCTCTGACACCAGGGCGATACCTATATTATGCCAATCGGTGTAGGTCAACAGGGAGACAATGATAACCACAAAGAACAACGCCAGCAAGGCCAGGACGCTTACCGTAGCCGCCCTGAAGACCCTTTCGCCGCGAACGCCATGTAAATAGTTATGCATACGTAACAATCACCAATTATTTTATCAGGGCCTTATATGAATCAGGGAGCTGGTATTCACCCCCGATTTTAGCACCGGGGGCATACTTGCGGGCTTCAGCTTCCGTAACGTCGTAACCCCATTTTCTGAAGATATCCTGGCCGGTGGGGGAGGTCAGGAACTTGATGAAAGTTCCGGCGGCCTCTTTTTCTTTAGAATAGTTAGATATCGCGGCCGGGATATAGGCCAGCCTGGGGAGCTGTTCCGGTTTCAAATAGACGGCATCGATATTCTCGGGATTCCAGTGGTGGAAGACACTCCATCCCATGACGGCATCCACCGATTTCAGTGATATCAGGGTGGCGGTAGCATCGCAACTGGCCGCCTGGGTAAGGATATTTTTATAAACCTCCGGTAGAAGATGGTTGTTCTCCAGGATTTCCACGGCATACAGGCCGACGCATACGGTATCGGGATTGCCGATACCGACCGTGATACCGGGTCGGGCCAGTTCGGACAGCGACTGGATATTCTTAGGATTGCCATGCTGCACACAGATAGCGGGGACCAGGTAAGCTACAATTTGAGCGGTAGCGGGGTCGGTAATGTTTTTCGCATTGGATTTTACCAGATAGTCCGGGGAGCCGGGGATGTATAAATCACCGGTCTTGGATAATTCCATCTGGGAAAGCACGGCTCCCGAACCGCCATAGGTGAGGTAGACTTTAGCTCCGGTCTGGCTTTCAAACACTTTAGCGGCCTCATCCATGGGCGGCTTGCTGGCGCTGCCGACAAAGGCGGTGATTGTTTTACCCGCTAATGGAGAAGCGGCAGGGGTGGGGGTAGTTACCGGTGCCGGTGTGGCTGAACCAGCGCAGCCGTCTATAACCAGAAAAGACAGGAGTAAAAACAGCAGGATAGGGACAACAAGGCAGGGTTTTCTATAAAGGCTCATCTTTTCTCCTTTTCCGATTCCGGGAAGTAACGCCGTTTCCAGCGCTACCGTCGCTCCGCTTTTTGCGGATACCGGCTGTTCTCCATATCCTTCATTTGAAGGATTTAGGCAGGACAGCTCCGGAGAAACTGGCCTATATTAGCATAGAGGTTATATTGATGTCAATATTGCGTGCCGGCTGTTAGTATCTACTTCTTTTTCTTGGGGATAGGTTTTTTCTTAGCGGCAATTCTTTTGGCTATCTCTTTCGCAGCGGCGGGCGGCGGGCCACCTTTTTCTGTGGCACGCGTATGAGTTTTCTCTTTAATGGGTAAGCCCACCTCTTTTTCCAGGACTTCCTTGAATTTATCCTTATTGGGGCAAGAGCCGACCAGGCAGGTACTCAGGTGGATGACCTCGGCGCCTTTTTCCTTGAGTTTCTGGCCTCTCTCGATAATTTTGTTAAAGCGGTTTTTACCGGGGCAACCGCCGCAGGTATCGAAGCCGACCAGCTCAATGGTGTCGTATTCAGCCATGTACCCGGTCTTATCGCGTATAGATGGGAAGCAGTTCCAACCCGCACAGCGTCTTTCTCCATAAAGGGCTAGCTCCTGGCAGCGGATGATACCGATTTTAGTCATGAATTGCTCCTCTCAAAAAATATAAATTTAATGGCTACGACTTACTGATTTTCAGATTATAATACTTCTTTAATAGTATTTGAGTCAATTAACAATGAGGTATCATACTCGGCGAATTCAGATGGGATTTCAACCGGCCTTAAATTGCTCCGGATTCTTTCAGCTTACCGATTTCCTCTGAGGTCATCCCCAATAACTCTCTAAGCACCTCTTGCGTGTGTTCACCCAGCTCCGGGGAAACCCGCTCAACTTTGCAGGGCGTCCGGGAGAATTTAAACGGGGAATTGACCACCTTGAAATCGCCGGCCTCAGGATAATGCACATCGATAATCATGTCCCTGGCCGCTATCTGCGGGTCGGCGGCCACCTGCGCGATGTTATTGACCGGGCCGCAGGGTATGCCCGCCTGTTCCAGCGCTTCTATCCATTTTTGAGTCGTCCTGGTTTTCATCACGTCGTTTAATATCGGTTCCAGCGCCTGATAGTTTTGAGTGCGTGACCAGCCGTCCGTAAAACGCGGGTCATCGATAATATCCACGCGGTCGATGGCGGCGCAGAAAAGCGGCCACTGGTCGTTCACACCGCCCCTTAATGCCACGGCGATATAGCCGTCTTGAGTAGGGAAGGCCTGGAAAGGCGTCATGACGGGGTGTCTCGTCCCGAGGGCGCGGGGTATCTCGCCGGTGTTAAGATAGCGGACGAAGGCGTTCTCCTGGACGGTTAGCTGGCAATCCAGCATGCTGATATCCACGTACTGTCCCTGCCCGCTCTTATGGCGCTCCTGCAGGGCGGCGAGAGTGGCGGTGCAGAGAAACAGGCCGGCGGCGATATCGCCATAAGATACCCCCGGCCTGACCGGCGGGCCGCCTTCCTCACCGGTGATGCTCATCACTCCGCCCATCGCTTGAACGACGACATCGTAAGCGGGCTTCCCGGCATAAGGCCCATATTGCCCGAAGCCCGAGCCGGACACGTATATGATGCGGGGATTGATTTTCCTGACCTTTTCGTAGCCGAGGCCGAGTTTCTCCATCGTGCCGGGCTTGAAATTCTCCACCAGAACATCGGCGGTCTTGACCAGTTTTAATAACAACTCCGCCCCCTGCCTGGTGGCAAGGTTCAACGTGACGCTTTTTTTACCCCGGTTGAGGCTGAGAAAGTAGGTGCTGACGCCATTGACCACAGGGCCGTTGCCCCGGGCGATATCGCCTATCTCCGGTCGCTCGATTTTTATAATCTCGGCGCCCATATCACCGAGCAGCATGGTAGCGAAAGGGCCGAAGAGCACCTGCGTCAGGTCAATGACTCTGATTCCATCCAGTGGACCCATAGATTACCTCGCTTAATTTAGCTTTGGATTGTATCGCCATTACATGGACACTTTAAGCGGACGGGTTACCTTTGTCAAGCCGAATTGACAATCATGTCGGCTGAAATGTAATATAGTATCGTGCGGACTGTACACGCCTGAATCCGCCATTACCCCAAAAGCCGTAGAAAGGAAAGAAGGGCACTATTCGCTATCGATAATAGCGATAATCGTGCCTTTTTCTTCGTAGCAATACAACGGTTATATCCCTGATAAAGGAGAAGAAGAGGTGAATGGTATCAAAGAAAAGCTGAAGGAGATAGTTGGTGGGGCGAATATCGTGGATAACCCGGAAATCCTGGAGGCTTACGCTCGGGACCAGAGCTTTGTCCTGCCAATGAAGCCCCGCTTCATGGTCAAGCCCAAGAACGCGGAAGAGGTGCAGGCGATAGTAAAGTGGGCTAATCAGACGCAGACGCCGCTGGTGCCGGTGAGCTCCGGCCCCCCGCATTTCCGCGGTGATACCGTTCCCAGCGCCACAGGTGCGGTGATGGTGGATATGAGCGGCATGAAGCGGATAGTAAGAATCGACCGCCGCAGCCGGACAGCTATCATCGAGGCGGGTGTAACTTATCCCCAGCTCCAGCCGGAACTGGCCAAACAAGGGATGAAGCTCTCCATGTCGTTGGCGCCGCGGGCTAACAAGTCCGTGGTGGCTAATCTTCTGGAGCGGGAGCCCACTCTCATTCCCAAGTATCAGTGGATGGCACCCGAGCCTTTACGAAACACGGAAATAGTCTGGGGAAATGGTGAGAAGTTCCGCACCGGCGACGCCGGAAACTTTAAATCGCTGGAAGATGCCTGGCAAAAGAAACAGGCGCCGATATCTCTGGGCGGACCGGGGCAGGTGGACTACTGGAGGCTCGTTTCCGCGGCGCAGGGGAGCATGGGTATCGTGACCTGGGTATCCGTCAAATGCGAGCTGCTGCCGGAGATACACAAGCTCTTTTTCGTTACCTCTAAAAAGCTCGATGACCTTTTAAATTTCGTGTACAAACTACTCCGGTTTAGATTCGGTGATGAGCTTTTAATATTAAACAATTTCAATCTGGCAGCTATCCTCGGAGGCACGCCGGATGCCATCAAGGCGAGAGCTATGGAACTTCCCGCGTGGTCGGTCCTGGTAACCATCGCCGGGCGGGAAAGGTTACCTAAAGAGAGAGTCGAATTTCAGGAGAGGGACATATCGGATATCGCCCAGCAGTTCGGCCTGCGGCTGGTGCCGGAAATCGCCGGTGCCAGGAACAGCGAAGTAATGAAAGCGGTATTCAATCCTTCGGGAGAGCCTTACTGGAAACTAGGCTTCGAGGGCGGGAGCCAGGACATCTTTTTCCTGACCACCCTCGATAGAACGCCGGAGTTCGTGAAGACAATGTACGCGGCGGCTGAAGCCTGCCAGTTCCCGGTCTCGGAAATAGGCGTCTATTTACAGCCGGTGCACCAGGGCGCAAGCTGCCATTGCGAGTTTTATCTCCCCTACGACCGGAATAACCCTGTAGAAACCGCCAGGATGCGGGGGTTCTTTAACCGGGCCAGTGAAGAGGTGCTCAGAACGGGAGCCTACTTCTCCCGGCCTTATGGCATCTGGGCGAACATGGCCTATAACCGTGATGCGCAAACTACTATGGTTTTAAAGAAGATTAAGGGAATATTCGACCCCAACAACGTGATGAATCCGGGGAAGCTCTGCTTTTAGTTGAAAAGGAAATGAAGGAGGCATGGAAAAGTGGCGTTAGAAGATTTTAAGGCTGATATGGAGCGTTGCAGCCAGTGCTCCTATTGTAAGTTTATTCCGCTCGACCAGATTAAGAGCTGGAGGTTCTCCAAGGGCTGCCCCAGCATCGCGTATAACAATTTCAATGCGTACTCGGCGCGCGGCCGTTTCGCGGTAGCACTTTCGCTCCTGAACAAGCAGAGCGAATATACTGATAAAGTGCAGGATATCGTCTTTAAATGCGTCCTCTGCGGCTCCTGTGACATTGCCGATAAGATTTGCCGCTACAACCTGGAACCGTTGCAGATGATGCACGAACTGCGCACCCGGCTGGTCGAAGACGGCCAGCTACTGCCCCAGCACATGGCGGTCATCGACCATCTCCGTAAGGAAGATAACATGATGATGGAGCCTAAGACCGGGCGGGGCGACTGGGCGGAGGGGCTGGATGTGAAACGTATCACCAGCGAGCCGGCGGAAGTCCTTTTCCATGCCGGCTGCCGCTACAGCTACGATAAAGAGCTCTGGCCGGTTATCCGGAATGCCGTCACCATTATCAAAGATGCCGGCGTCGATATCGGAATCATGGGCAAGGACGAGTCGTGCTGCGGCGCCCGGGCCTACTACATGGGCTATCACGGTGAGTTCGTCAAGTTCGCCGAAAATGCCATCGAGATGTGGAAAGCGGCAGGTATTAAAACGGTGGTAACCTCCTGTGCCGATGGCTATCATGCTTTTACACGCCTTTACCCCCGCCTGGGGGCCTACTTCGAGGTGCTCCATACCGTAGAATATCTCGACCGCCTCATCAAGGAAGGCAAGATAAAGCTCAGAAAAACCATACCCATACGGGTTACCTACCACGACCCGTGCCATCTCGGGAGACAGGGCGAGCCCTATATACCCTGGGAGGGTAAGGAGAAGAAAATCTTTAACCAGGTCGTGGTCTATGAGCCCAAAAAACCCAGATATAACGGGGCCTGGGGTGTTTACGAGCCGCCTAGAGACGTTCTCAAGAGCATCCCCGGTCTGGAGCTGGTGGAAATGGAGCGGATTAAGGAGTATTCCTGGTGCTGCGGTGCCGGCGGTGGTGTGAAAGAAGCCTATCCCGACTTTTCTAACTGGACGGCCAATGAGAGGATTGAGGAAGCGAAATCCACCGGGGCCGAGGCCATCGTCAGCGCCTGCGGCTGGTGCGAGAGGAACTTCATAGACGCCATCAAGACAGCCGGCGATAAAATGCAGGTTTTTGATATCGTAGACCTGGTCAAACAGGCAATGCAACCGAGGAGGCGTTGAAAAATGGCATTATCTAAAGAAGCCTATCAGGCACTTGAAGATATCGTCGGCCCGGATAATATCTCCGACGATGCGGCGCTGCTGGACTCGTATCGCTACCCGCTTTCTCATACCGCCATCCACCTGGGGCCGTATTACCGCGTGTACACGCCCCGGGGCGTGGCGGTCCTGCTCCCGGGGAGCACCGAAGAGGTCCAGGCCATCGTCAAAGTATGCAATAAATACAAGATAAAGTTTAAGGCCTCCAGCACCTTCTGGTCGGCCATGGGCTATCCTTCTCACGAGGGCGCCATCATCCTGGACATGCGGCGCATGGACCGCATCCTGGAAATAGACGAAAAGAATATGTTCGCCGTCATCGAGCCGTATGTTATCAGTGCCACACTCCAGGCCGAGGCAATGAAGGTGGGGCTGAATACCCACATCATCGGGGCCGGCTCCAGCTGCTCGCCTCTGGCCAGCGCCACCGGTTTTGCCGGGGCCGGGCCGGCCGGCGCTTTCATGGGCGGCCACGGTGAGAACATGCTCGGTGCGGAATGGGTGATGCCCAACGGCGATATCCTGAGGACCGGCTCGCTGGGTTCCCGGTTGGGCTGGTTCAGCGGCGAAGGCCCCGGGCCGAGCGTCAGGAGCCTCATCCGGGGTGCCCTGGGGGACCAGGGGGGACTGGGCGTCTTTACCAAGATTGCCCTCAAGCTCTTCCCGTGGCCCGGACCGGCCACCATTCCCAT
>CAZXYV010000093.1:0-6932 GCA_964645025.1 uncultured Dehalococcoidaceae bacterium
TACTCCGAGTATACTCAGAACTCAGTGCTCCTCGTAATAACTCCTTAGCTAAAGAATGCAAATCCATCGGGTAGACCTCCTTGGCTACATAACGTTACTTTTAAAAAAACTGTTTTATATAGATATCCCTTGGCTCTATTCGTTTAGCGGAACTCCGGGTGCGTCACTGCAATGGGGTCCTCCCAGGCGCGAACTTCGGTTCTACCCTTGTCTGTCAGGCGGTAGAAATGCCTTTCCTGAAGAAAGTAATATATTGCCGGCTCACGCCTGTGTGTCGGCTCCACCAGACCCATCATGATATACCAGAAAAAGTATTTAGCAAACGAATTATACGTACATCCCCGAATCGGTTTTTCTCCAATTTCGATGCGCGATTTATTTATACGCTTAAGGTTTTCCCTCAGGGCGTAGAACACATCGGCAGCACACGCTTCGCCGTGCTCCGTCAAATACTGCTTGGTAAAGAGCCCAGGTCTATGTTCTGAAGCACCTCTCCCCCAGGGCACTGACATATCCGGGGGTTTGCTACCACCGTTACTCTTTCCCATCTTCGGTTTGTTTAGCCTCAGTTTCCCAGAGTTGGTCATATTCCGCCCTTAACTGATCAAAGTTTGAATCCACGTACTCCATAGTGGTAGCTATGCTGGCATGGCCAAGGAGTAATTGGAGTTTCTTAAAGTCCAACCCTTTACCAACCCACGTTGTAGCGAGCAGGTGGTGCAGACTATGGGGATGCAGGCCTCTTATCCCAGCACGCCGACCGAGCTTCTCAACCAGTTGCCAGCCGCGTTGGCGAGTAAACGGGAATACCAATGGACCACGGTAAGGAAACTTACGCCGCCATTTAAGATATTCGTCCAGAAGCCGTAAAGTATCATGGTCAACGGGTATCATCCGTTGTCGCCGTTGTTCCACCTTCTCCCGGATAGCTTGGTCCACCTTGTTTCCACAAACCGGGCAGAAGAGATGCCGCTTTCCTAAGAGTTCTCCGCAACTTGGGCATTTCAATTTCAACCTCTCTTTCAGGTGTACAATAGTTAAAGTTCCTTTTTGGAAGTTAATATCATTTACCTTCAGTTGAACCGCTTCAGAAATCCGTATACCTGTCTTCCCCAGCGTGGAAACAAAAGCCTTATCCCTGGGGTTGAGTGCGGCGTCAACAAGCCTCTCCACCTGACCCGGCTCAAGGTATCCTTTGGGGTCGTGAATGGGGTTAACCTGTGCCATTTCATAGTCCTTGGTTGTTGGTAAGGATTTTACCCTTGCTTTATTTTTTCTTGTCAGGTTTTACAGTGGCTATTGTAGTTTTAGACCACGGGTGAACTGCCTTGCTAGTGTTCCACCCCCATTCCATTCTGTGTTATAATCTGGGCAGGGGAAGAAAACCGCGGGTCGACTTGCAAGTTTCCTTCCCTTTCCTGGCGCTGGGCAGCATGGCGGCCGCGCTGCCGTTCACCTCCTTGGTGACCATGCCGCCCAGCATGGGCTTCGCAAACCTTTTGCACTGTCCAAGCTCTTTCCGTTGCCGCTTGGCGTGTTGGCCGCCCCCCACGACGCGCCACTTGCTGCATGTAGCTGCTGCCAAACCGGAGCCACGTCTGAAGCCCGCCAATTCGCCCTGCATCACGATGTTTTTCAGACTTCCCAACCCCTTTAGACTCAACCTTGTTCTTCATCGCTGCCATCTTCCCTAAGTACGGAGATATCTACTTTATACGTGGGATACCCTTGCGCCATTCTCACCAATTTATCTTTCTTAATCACTCCTTATTCCCCTTCACGCAAATAAAAAGGCGACGAACTAAAAGGAGCTCATTGCTACGCCCCTTTTTTAGTTCGTCGCCACCTCTTTTAAGAGGATTACTGCCGTTTATAGACTACGGCGACAAATAATATTCAGTTGCTGATATGATACCTCAGAAATTATGTAGTGTCAAGGGCAGAAATTGTTTCGATTATTTCCAAAACATCTTATCATCAATACCCGAGAACAACGGCCACGTCGATTCGTGCACAGCCTAGAGTTGCCATCCTTTGAACGGTTTGATTTGACGATGAACCTGCATGGCATCATCAGCGCTCACTGTCCTGAGGTAAGCTTCCAGCGGCTTCATACTGGTGTGCCCCATGATCTCCTGGAGGTGCCGTAGCGAACCTCCAGCCTTAAGGAAGTTGATGGCAAAAGTGTGCCTGAAGGTGTGGGCTGAGCATCTTACCCCTTTAAGGCCAGCCTTCTGACCTAAGTCCCTGATGAATTGCTGCACCGCGTTAGATGTAAGACATGTACCTTGCTGTGACAGCCATAAGCACGCTGCATCGTCGCTGCGATGGCGTAGATACTGAAGAATGGCCTGCTGGGCCTCTGGGGCTAAATAGATGGTGCGTTCCTTATCGCCTTTTCCCCGTACTTTGATGCAATCGTTTGTGAAATTCAAGTTGCTTAGCTGGAGACCTGTCAGTTCAGAGAGCCTGATGCCGGTATGAAGAAAGGTTAGGATAATGGCTCGGTCACGGGCGCCCCACCAGGTATTCGGCGGGCAGAGATGGACCAGGGCTCTGACATGCTCTGGGGAGAACACCGGGATAACGATGCTACCCAGAGAAGGTGTGCGAATGTTTCTCATCGGGCTCTGGTCAATGATAGCCTCGGCGATGCACCAGTTGAAAAAAGCTCTCAAGGCGCGAAAGCGACCGTTTAGTGTGCTTTTGCTGACACCAGTGTCTTGGATATGTGCAAGCCACATCCGGATATGTAAAGGGGTGACCTTAGTGGGATCAGCATCGAAACCCTGGCAACTACAGAAGCGCTCAAATGCCTGAAAAGCCTCTTGATACCATTCCAGAGTACGAGGCGACCGTCCCTCTACCTTCTTGGCCAAGAGAAAGTGGCCAAGTAAGGCAGGTTGTCGTGGCAAATCTGCCACCTGAGAAAGCAGCTTGTCGTAAACCACTCATTTTGGCAGCGCGACCTATAATTTTGTATCTGTGGAGCGGGAGACGGGACTCGAACCCGCGACAGCCTGCTTGGAGGGCAGGAACTCTACCAACTGAGTTACTCCCGCACAATTTCGCTCTAATTTTATCCTTAAATAGCCCGGTTGTCAAAGCCTGTCTTGATACCAGCTACATTGAGGTAAGTGATAAAAACAGTAGGTGATGAAATAGAGATTGGACTATTGTCATATAACAAAGCATTAAATTGACAATTGTCCCTTTTTCATTCTATAATTCAATGGCATGTAATATTTAAGATAAGCCCTTGCCTATAACAGCTTATGGAGGTTATAATGAAAGAACTGAAAGAAAAAGTCAGGGAACTGCGTAAGAAAAAGGAATGGGCTCAGGAGGACCTGGCCCGGGAAATGGGTGTCAGTCTCTCCACCGTACAGCGCTGGGAGAACAAGGGCGGCAACCCTACACGGCTGGCTCGCCGGGAGCTTAAAAAACTCTTCTTGGAAGCGGGAATCGGAGTGGATAATTGAAAAGGTAGGTCATGTCTCAAAAGCAACTTAAAATAATTGCGGGTATGCCGGCCTATAATGAGGGTAAGTACGTCGGCACCATGGTGCTCAATACCCGCCAATATGTTGACGAAGTCATTATCGTCGATGATGGCAGCACCGATAATACCTCGCAAATAGCCGCCCTGGCTGGGGCCGAGGTGGTCAGGCATCCGCAGAACCGGGGTTACGGCGCGGCCATCCTGAGCATCTTTAACGAGGCCAGAAATAAAGACCCTGATATCCTGGTGATACTCGATGCCGATTCCCAGCACAACCCCCGGGACATCCCCGATATCATCCAGCCCATTTTAAACGGCTGCGATGTAGTTATCGGCTCCAGGAAGAAGCAGGCCAGCCAGATACCCCTTTATCGCCGCTTCGGCCAGAAGGTAATTTCAGGTTCGGTGAATATCCTTTCTAAAAACCACCTCACCGACTCCGAATGCGGCTTCCGGGCTTTTTCCCGTAAGGCTATTTTCGCCCTTGATTTAAAGGAAAACGGCATGGCCATATCGGCCGAGACCATCGCCGAGGCGTTAAGCCTTAATCTAAAAATAATGGAAGTTCCCGTGTCCGTCACCTACGGTAAGGATAGCTCGACGTTGAACCCCGTAACGCATGGCTTGAGCGTCATTACGCGGGTGGTGGTGATGATTTCAGAACAAAGACCGCTCTTTTTCTTCGGTCTATCCGGGATTATCCTAATGCTGGCCGGACTGGCGGCCGGTTTCTTTACTCTTCAGCTTTATTCTCAAAGCGGTGTGATATCCACCGGCTGGTCGCTGGTGGCCATGTTCTTGATTATAATAGGAATAATGAGCCTATTTAACGGGCTTACGCTTCATGCGCTGTATAGCATCATCCATCAGGCTATAATAAGAGGAAAACGCTAGACACGCCTTTCGTTTAAGTTTACATCGGGAAACATGCTTAATATTACGCTGGTAAACCCGCCTCAGTTCACAAGGTATCCGCAGCCTCCCCTCGGTCTGGCCTTAATCGCCGCTATTCTGGAAAAAGAAGGCTATCCCGTAACGCTACTGGATGCCAACGCGCTGGGGCTCAAACCCGAAGCTATTCCGTCGCTGGCAGCCGGTGCCGACGTCATCGGGCTCACCGCCATGACTCCGACCATCAGTACCGCTTTAAAAATCGCCCGTGACCTCAAGCTGTCTAATCCCGACCTGAGAATCATCATGGGCGGGGCGCACGCGACCATGCTTCCCCAGGAGACAATGGCTTCAGCCCCGGAAATCGATGTCATTATCAGGGGAGAAGGGGACGAGGCCGTCATCGAGGTATTACAGGCGCTGGAAGGCAAACGGTCTCTGGACGGCATCACCGGAATCAGCTACCGGGCGGAAGGGGAAATCATTCACACGGTGGACAGGACGTCAAGCGTTGATATGGATTCGCTGCCCTTCCCGGCTTATCACCGATTACCCTGGAAAATATACCGGCCGCACCCGCCTCACGGTATGTCCCGGCCTTTCGCCGCCGTCGTGACCAGCCGGGGGTGTCCCTACCATTGTGCCTACTGCTCCAAGCCCGTTTTTGGCTCCAGGTTCCGGGCGCAGAGTCCGGTCAGGGTTGTGGATGAACTGGCCTATCTTAAAGACCGGTTCGGCGTAAAAGAGGTGGCCTTTTATGATGATTCCTTCACGCTTGACAAGCAACGCGTCCATGCCATCTGCGATAAAATTCTCAGTTCCAGGCTGAAGATTACCTGGACGTGCGAGACCAGGGTCAACCTGGTAGATAAAGAATTGTTGCGTCGTATGAAGCAGGCCGGCTGCTACGCCGTCGCTTATGGCATCGAGTCCGCCTCGCCGGAGATAATCAAGACGCTGCATAAAGATACCACGCTCGAGCAGGTGGAGGAAGCGGTGCATCATAGCCGTGAGGTGGGTTTACAGGTCATCGGCTATTTTATGCTCGGCTCGCCCGGAGAGACGCCGGACACCGTCCGGCAGACCATCGACTTCGCGAAAAGGCTTAAGGTGGATTTCGCCCAGTTCTCCGTAACGACTCCGTTCCCCGGCACAGAGCTGTACGACATCTATATGCAGAACCGGAAAGAAAGCATCTCTTGGGATAGCTTCGTCTATGCCGGGACGGACAATCCGACGACTCCCGTGTTCGAGAGCGATAAGCTCAGCCGGGACGACCTTAAAAACTGGCTGAGACAGGCCTACCGGCAGTTTTACCTGCGACCGGCCTATTTCTGGCAGAGGCTGCGCCGGTGTACTTCATGGCAAGAAATCAGGATGAACCTTAAAGGCTTTGGCATGCTGCTAAAGAGTGTTTAGGTTCTCACTCTTGAGCCCATCGCCGCGCTTTAACAAACTTCTGGAAATCGAGCTTTTCCAGCTTTTCGAAGTTATGGCGGGCATCGATCCAGCGCATCGTGCCGGAGCGCCCGCGCATGGCGATGGATTGGGTCTGCGCCCCGCCGCTAAAATAGCGCACACCTTTCAGTAAATCGCCGCTGCTGACGCCGGTAGCAGCAAAAAATACATCATCGCTGCTGATCAAATCTTCAGTTGTATAGACTTTCTTCAAGTCCTCTCCCTTATCGATAGCGGCCTGTCTTTCTTTCTCGTCGCGGGGCCAACCTTTACATTGGATAGCGCCACCGATACAGCGTATCGCGGCGGCGGAAAGGACACCCTCCGGCGTGCCGCCGATGCCCATCAGGAGGTCGACGTCCGTCTCCGGTAATGCCGCCTCGATGGCTGCGGAAACATCACCATCGGAGATTAGCTTTACTCTGGCGCCGGCCTTGCGGATTTCATCCAGCAATTTTTCGTGGCGCGGCCGGTCAAGGACTACAACGGTTACCTCTGATATCTTTTTGTTTTTAGCAGCGGCTACCCTTCTTATATTTTCATTTGTCGGAGCATCGATATCGATAACGTCTTTAGCTTCAGCGTCCGTGACTATCTTGTTCATATAGACCAGATTACGGGGGCAGTGCATGGTACCTCTGGCGGAAAGCGCCACCACGGAGATAGCGCCAGGCAACCCCTTGGATGTCAGTGTGGTGCCGTCAACGGGGTCTACGGCGATATCCACCTTCGGCTCAGAGCCGTCACCGATGTTCTCTCCGATAAATAGCATGGGGGCTTCGTCTTTCTCACCTTCACCGATGACCACAATCCCGTCCATGCGGACAAATCCCAGAACATTACGCATGGCGTTGACGGCGGCCTGGTCTACGAGAGTTTTATCGCCGCGTCCCAGAAAGCGCGCCGCGGACATGGCGGCGGCTTCGGTGACTCGTACCAGTTCCATGGCAATATTGCGTTCTATCGGCTGGGAAGACGTTGTCTTTTTCATAATATTATGTCAATCCCTCCTTTTGTGGTCGGGGCGAGAGGATTTGAACCTCCGACCTCAGCGTCCCAAACGCTGCGCGCTAAACCAGCT